>NZ_JBTZSU010000002.1:0-264396 GCF_054890965.1 Arthrobacter sp. C152 | reverse complement strand
GCCAATGAACGCCCGGGACCAGCCCCACGAAGCACTTAGTTCAGCAGTCTCCTAGGCCGGAACGGCCACCCGCTCCGGTGAGGGGTGGCCCTCGGCGAACCAGCGCGGGAACGTGACGTCGAACAGCTGTTCGCGGGCGAGCTCGGCTCCGCCGCGCAGCGGTTCGCGCTCGTCGTTGACGGACAGCGTGATGGTGAGGTCGCGCGTTGCGAGGGGCAGCGACAGCTCGTAGACGCGCTGGCGGACCTCGGCCAGGAAGACCTCGCCGGCAGAGGCGATGGCACCCCCGATGACGATGACGCCGGGGTTGAACATGTTGACGAGCGCGGAGATGGTCTCGCCTGCCACGTGGGCCGACTTTTGGACGAGGGTAATGGCCAGCGGATCACCTGCCTGGGCGGCCCGGGTGATGTCCTCCAGTGTCAGTGTGCCCTTGTTCGCCTTCGCGGCGAGGGAGGTGGATGTGCCGTCCTTGACGGCCTGCACAGCGTCCCGCACCAGGGCCCAGCCGCCGGCCACCGCTTCCAGGCAGCCTTTCTTGCCGCAGCGGCACTGGGCATCCGAGTCGGAAACCCTTACGTGGCCGATGTCCCCCGCTGCTCCGTTGGCTCCGCGGTGGATCCTGCCTTTGGACAGCAGGCCGGCCCCGACTCCAGAGCCGATCTTGCAGTAGATGAGGTCCGTGTACGCATCGCGCCGACGGGCGCGTTCGCCAAGGGCAAGCAGGTTGGAATCGTTGTCCACCCACACCGGGGCATTGAAGTGCTCCTCGAACGGCGTGCGGACGTCGAACCCGTTCCAGCCCGGCATGATCGGAGGCGCTACCGGCTGTCCCGTGGCAAAATCGACCGGCCCCGGGAGGCCTACCACCACTGCCCACGCGGGCACGCTGGGATGGTTCTTGAGCATGTCGTCGACCAGTGACATCACGGCATCAAGGGTCTTTTCCGGCCCCTGGGCGATGTCCCACGCCCGGTGCGCGTGGTCCAGGATGTCGCCATCAAGTGCGGTGACGCCCACCCTGATGTGCGCGGCGCCGAGGGCGCAGATAATGATCCGCCCCTGCTCGGAGCGGAACCGCAGGGTCCGCGGCGCGCGGCCGCCGGACGAGGCGCCAAACTCGCCATCGCCGAGGAATCCGATGGAGATGGCCTGGTCAACGCGCTGGCTCACCACTCCCCGGCCCAGGCCGGTGACCCTGCCGATTTCCGGCCGCGTGGTGGCCTCGCCGGTCCGCACCAGGTTGACGATCCGAAGAAGGCTTGTCACTTCATCCGTCTGTGCCCCGAAGCGGAGGGTGGAGTCTGTCGTCATGGGGGCAATTCTTCCACACGGGGGCCCACTAAAGTATGGATTTGCGGCTACTATCGCTAAAAAAGCCCGGACTTATGAATAATAGAAACATAAGAAGGGGGGCTCACATGCCGTGGAACGTAGGGATTCTCGGGGCCGGGCCCGGCGTTGCCGCCCTGCATCTTCCGGTGCTCGGGCGGCTGGCGGACCTGTTTGCCGTGGTGCATATTGCCGATGCCGGCAGTGGGCGGGCACGGGCCCTCGCCCAAGGCCCGCGTGCCCGGTGGTCGGCCGGGGAGTCGGGCCTGTTGGCTGACCCGGCAGTGGACGTGGTGGCCATTTGCAGTCCGCCCCAGGAGCATGCCAGGCAGGTCCTGGCGGCGGTGGCCGCGGGAAGGCGGGCCATCTTCTGCGAGAAGCCCCTGGCTTCCACCAGGGAGGAAGCCAACAGGATCATCTCAGCCTGCCAGGCCGCCGGGACTGTTCTCGTGGTGGGCACCAATCACCTGTTTGATGCTGCATGGGGACGCGCGCGGCGCCACCTTGCCGCACTGGAGGGCACGGTGCAAGCCATCTCCGTCACGCTGGCGCTGCCGCCCAATGACCGGTACCACCGCCTGGTGGCCGAGGGCGGCCCGTTCCAGGACGCCCGCCGCGGGCGTCCGGACCTGGATAATCCGGTGGCGGCGGCCGGCGTCCTCCGGCAGCTGCTGACCGGCCTGGCCATCCATGACCTGCCCGCGGTCAGGGATGTTGCGCCGGGGATCGATGAGGTGGTCTACGCGAAGATCGCGCCGCCCATCGGCTACCTGGTGGGCTACCGCGCCGGCGCGGTCCTGGTCCAGCTGGCACTCACCATGCTTCCAGCGGGGCCGGACGCATTCTGGCGCATGGCTATCGCCACCTCCACGGACCGCATGGAGGTGGATTACCCGCCGGCCTTCGTCCACGCCGGCAGCGCCGCCCTGCGGGTGCGGAGCGTCGACGGCCGGTGGACGCACTACCCGCGCGACCCCGGGGATGGCTATGCGGCGGGGTGGCGCCTGCTTGCGTCCCTCCTTGGGGGCACCCTGCCTGTGGAGTACGGCCGGTTGCTGGCGGACGCCCACTATGCCATCGACCTCGCCGATGGCGCCGCCGCCAAGTTGCTCGAAGGAGTGCAGCGATGACCCTGGATGGCCCTGCCCGCGGTGTCTTCACGCAATTGCCGCGCTACATGGCTGCCGTTGCCGGACTGACCGCAAGTACGGTCCAGGCGGGCAGCGCGCGCGGAGCCGTGGCGGTGGTCCCTGGTGCCGGCGACTGGTGGCAGGCCCTGGTGGACGCGCGGGCCCAAGGGGCTGCGGCGGTGGTGCTGGCGCGCCCGGAGATGCTTCCGCGCGGATCCTTCGACGCCGGAGCCCGGCCCGGAGCCTGGCCGGCGGATATCCCTGTCGTGGTGGATCGTCCCCGCCTGCGCCCCGATGTGGTGTCGGATGCGCTGCGGGCGGGGCAGGGGAGCCGCGCCCGGATTATTACCGTTGAGTGCGCCGCCACAGCTGCCGCGCTGGACGGGGTGGTCCGTGACGGACTTGGATGGATCCGGTCCCTGGTCCGGGGTCCGGCGGTCTTCCGGGCCGGCACTTCCACCGGCCCTAACCGGATGGCACTCCTGGAATCGCCGTCACCCAATGGCGGGTCGACGTCCGCCACCCTGCTGGGGACGGTCCTGGACGGGCCCGACGCCGGTGCGAACCTGAAGGTGCTGGCGCTCGCGGAGGTGCGGACGGAGGTTGTGGTCGACCTTGCCGCCGGACCGATCCGGGTGGAAACATCGACGGCGGACGGCACCCTGGACTCGCCGCTGCGTTACGAGTCATCAGCCCGGCTGGCGCTCCGCCGGGCCGTTGAGGCTGCTGCGTCGGGGGAAGCCGTGCCTGACTTCGGCGAACTGCTGCAGGATATGTTGCTCGCACGCGAGGTGGCGGACTCCGCGGAAACGAAAAGCGAACGCTGAAACCAGGCAATCTTTTGTTGCTTTCAGACGTAAGTGCCGATATGCTTTTCGTGGCGCCGGGGTTCCGCCGGAACCCGTTCTCCGACGTGATGCCGCGGCGGAGGCACACCACGTCGCGTCGACGGCCCGATCGTTCGGGTAGATCACATGCAACTTTCGCCTGTAAGACTCCGCCTCCTCGTTGCCTCCCTGCTGACTGTTTCCTTCCTCGGGGCACTGGACCATACGGTGGTCTCCACGTCCCTTGCCACCATCTCCGGAGAGCTCGGCGCGCTGCAGCTGATGAGCTGGGTTGTGGTGGGTTACACGCTGGCCAGTACGGTGCTGCTGCCGGTACTCGGCAAGCTGGGCGACGTCCTGGGCGCCCGCCAAATCTTCCTCGTTTCTTTGGTGGTGTTCCTGGCCGCTTCCCTGGCCTGCGGTTTTGCCACAGACATCGCATGGCTCATCGCCGCCCGGGTCCTGCAGGGAATGAGCTCCGCGGGCCTGCAGCTCATGTCGCAGACCATCATCGCCCGCGTCACCACGCAGCGTGAACGGCCCCGCTACATGGCCATCATCGGAGCAGCCTTTCCCATCGCCATCCTGGTGGGCCCCGTCCTGGGCGGTGCCATCACCGATTACTGGGGCTGGCAGTGGGTCTTCTGGATCAACCTTCCGGTAGGCGCTGCCGCCTTCGCCCTGGCCCTGGTGGCCGTGCCCCACCTGGCACCGGGCGCAGCGCCCCGGCATTTCGACGTTGCCGGCTCCGCGGTCTTCACCACGGCACTGGTTGGGCTGGTGCTCGCCGCCTCCTGGGCCACGGAACAGGCGGCCGCCGCCGGAGCAGCGCTCGCCACCAGCGTCGTGGGCTTTGCCGCCTTCTTCCTCATCGAGCGGCGGGCGCCGGAGCCCATCATTCCGCTCCATTTCTTCGCCAACCGCACCATAGCCGCGGGCACGGCCCTCTCGGCGATCATCGGCGTCGGACTCTTCTCCATCACCGCGTACCTGCCCACCTACTTCCAGATGGCCTACCGGACCAGCGCCACTGTGTCCGGCCTTGTCCCCATCGCCACGGTCTTTGGCATGCTGGCCAGCAACCTGCTCACCGGCTGGCTGGCCAGCCGCACCGGCCGGTACCGGATTTTCCCCATTGCGGGCACCATGCTCGGGGCCGCCGGCCTCCTGGCGATGGCCCTGCTGCCCGCAGGACTGCCGCTCTGGGCACCCATGATGGTCATGGCCGCGGTCGGCATGGGCACCGGCGCCTTCATGAGCCTGATCGTGGCCGTGGTCCAGGGCGCCGCACCCGCCAGCCAGACCGGCACCATCACCGCCACCATCAACCTGGTGCGCCAGGTGGGATCTACTGTGGCGACGGCGGTCATCGGCGGAGTGATCGGCTCCGGTGTCGCGGCCCACCTGCCCGCGGGGCTGGACGCGTCCACGCTCACCCCGCAGCTGGTCCACGGAGCCTCGCCCGCGGTCCAGGCCGGCGTCGCCCAGATCTATGGCACCGTCTTCACACCCATCTTCCTTACCCTTGCCGCGGCCTACGCACTGGGCATCATCGCAGCCATCCTGCTTCCGCACGGCCGGCTCTCCGATGAACCCGCAGCAGCCCGGCACGCCCCCTCCGAAACCCTCCCGGCCTGATCTCAAAGGAGACATCATGTCCAACCCCACCATCGCCGTCGTCGGCAGCGGACCCATCGGCTCCACCTATGCCCGCCTGCTGCTGGAACACGTCCCCGGCGCCCGGGTGGTGATGTTCGAGGCCGGGCCGCAGCTGACCGCCATTCCCGGCGAAAGCGTCCGGAACATTCCGGACCCGGCCGAGAAGGCACGCGCCCGGGAAATGTCGCAGGGGCCGCAGGCCGGCGCCTACCGGGCATCGCTCGGCATCCCCGCGGCAACCGTCACCGAGGGCATGTTCACCGCACGCCAGGGCACCCACCTCCTGGACTTCGGCGGGGCTGGCTCCGCCCATGCCCCGTCATTCCCGGCCGCGGCTGCCGCCACCAACGTGGGAGGCCAGGGCGCGCACTGGACCTGCGCGACGCCGTCGCCCGCCTTCAGCGAGAAGGTCCCGTTCATCCCGGACGTGGAATGGGACGGGCTGATCGAGGAGGCCAAGGGCCTGCTCCACGTCCACAGTGCCGCGTTCGCCGACTCGAAGGTGGGCGAAGCCATCCGCTCACTCCTGGACGAGGAGTTCGGGGCGGAGCTGCCCGAAGGCTACGGAGTGGGCACCCTTCCGGTCGCCGGGGACCCCCAGCCCGACGGGTCCGTGCGCTGGGCGGGCGCCGACGTCGTCCTCGGACCCCTCGTGGACGAGGACAGCCCGCTCTCCCGACGGTTCGAGCTCCGGGACCTCACCCTGGTGCGCCGCGTGGAACTGGACGGGCACCAGGCCACCGGCGTCACCGTCCAGGACCTGCGCACGGGCGAGGAATCCTTTGTTGCCGCCGACCTGGTGGTGGTGGCCGCCGACGCCTTCCGCTCGCCGCAGCTCCTGTGGGCCTCGGGCGTCCGGCCGCAGGCGCTGGGCCACTACCTGACCGAGCACCCCGTGGTCATCTCCACCGTGGCGCTCGATGCCGACAAGATGCGCCGCTTCGCCACCGAGTCGGACCTCGAGGTGGAGCTGGCCCGCCGTGCCCAGAACCCCGCCGATCCGGTGGCCGCCGTGAACCGCATCCCCTTCTCTGAGCCGGAGCACCCCTTCTCCGTGCAGGTGATGTACTCCGAGTCGACCCCGTTCCCCATGGAGCCGGGCACCCCGTACGCGGAGAACCGGTGGGGCTACGTCAACATGGGCTACGGCATGCGCAAGCACCCCCGCTACGAGGACGCCGTGACCTTCGATGACAACGAGGCGGACTACCGCGGGTTCCCGAACATGACCATCGACTACGCGCTGACGGAGCGGGAGGAAGCGGAAATCGCGGAGGCCACCGAGCGGCTGCGCCGTGCCGGCAAGGCCCTTGGGGCGTTCGTCGCCGAGCCGCGCCTGATGCCCAACGGCTCCAGCCTGCACTACCAGGGCACCATGCGGATGGGGGAAACCGACGATGGCACCTCGGTGGCGGATCCCTGGTCCCGGGTATGGGGCTACGGAAACCTCGTGGTGGGCGGCAACGCGCTGATCCCCACGGCCACGGCCATGAACCCCACCCTGATGAGCGTGGCCATCGCGGTCCGCGGTGCCCGGAAGGCAGCCCAGGAGCTGTCGTAGGCCGGCAGGAGCATGCGGCGGCGCACGATGCGGCGCCGCCGCATGGATAACCTGTGGATATGAAGAACCTGGACCTGAACCTGCTGCCCCACCTGCAGGTCCTGCTGGAACTGCGGAACATCACCAGGGCGTCGGAGCGGCTCCAGCTGAGCCAGCCGGCCACCAGCGCGGCGATGTCCAGGCTCCGGCGCCATTTCGACGACGAGCTGCTGGTCCGCAACGGCCGCACCTACGAACTCACGCCCTTCGCGCAGTCCCTCGTTCCCCTTGTCGATGAGGCCATGCTGCACATCCAGCGGGCCACGCGGATCCGCTCCGGCTTCGACCCGGCCACCAGCGAGCGGGAATTCGTCATTGCCGCCTCCGACTACGCCGCGGCGCTGATCGTTGGCCCGCTGCGCGGCTTCCTGCGGGAGGAGGCGCCAGGGGTTTCGGTGGACTTCGTGCCCACCACCGGGTTCCAGGGCCAGCTTGCCGACTACGCGAAGATCGACCTGCTGGTGGGCCCTACCGGGTACCGGATGCAGGGGGCCAGCAAACAGGTTTTCCGGGACAGCTTCGTGGCCGTGGCCGACGCCGGCAACCCCCTGCTCCAGCAGCCCCGGCTCACCCTGGCGGACCTCACCACGGTGCCGCACGCCGTCGGCTATTTCGGCGAGGGCATCAGCACCCCGGCGGACAAACTGTTCGAGGCGCGCGGCCTCCAGCGCCGGGTTGCCGCCGTGGTGGCCGGGTTCCTGTCCCTGCCCCTGCTGGTGGAAGGAACAGACCTGGTGGCGCTGGTGCCCGGCATGCTTGCCGCGCGGGCGCAGCGCGGCGCCAACATCGCGGTGCTCCAGTTTGCCGATGATGCAGAGGCGTCCCTGGTGGAGGCGATGTACTGGCACCCGTCACAGGCCGAGGACCCGGCCAACACATGGCTGCGGTCGGTGGTGCAGCGTTCCTGCGCGCGGCTGCACGAACTCTTCCCCGTCAGCGCGCACCCGCTGACCATTCACGGAGCGGATACCACGTAGACGGAGGCCGCGGTTCCGGGTCCGGTCCTTCCCTGCCAGAGTCGTAGCAACGACTCCCGGAAGGAACACCCATGCCCGATTCCAGCCAGCGCCTGGCCGGCAGGACCGCCGTCATCACCGGAACGGCCAGCGGCCAGGGCAGGGCCGCCGCGCTCGCGTTCGCTGCAGCAGGCGCCTTTGTGGCGGGTTGCGACATGGACGACGACGGCGCGGCCGCCACCGTCGAACAGGTCACCGCGGCCGGTGGCCGGATGAGCAGCAGCCGGGTGGACCTGACGGACGAGGCGGCCGTAGCGGCCTGGGCATCAGGCGTTGCCGCGCAGCACGGCCAGGTGCACATCCTGTATGCCAACGCCGCCGTCACGCGCTTCGCGCCGGTAGGGCAGCTCACCTACGCGGACTGGAAGTGGAACGTTGAGCACGAGATGGACGTGGTGTTCCTGCCGGTGAAGTACTTCTGGCCACAGCTGATCCGGGCGGGGAATGCGGCGATCGTCCTGGTGGGCTCCACGGCGGGCGTGACGGGATCGATGACCAACGGCCGGCTGGCCCACGAAGGGAGCGGTGGTGGCAATGACAAAACAGCTCGCTGCCGAAGGTGCCCCACACGGGCTCCGCGTCAACGCCGTCAGCCCCGGCATGATCCGCACCGCCGCCACGGAAGGTAACCTGCTCGCTCCTGACCATCCCATGCGGACCATCGCCGGAAGCATTCCCCTGGGCCGGATCGGTGCGCCGGAGGAAGTGGCCAAGTGTGCGCTGTTCCTCGCCTCGGACGAGGCCTCGTACGTGACCGGGGCCAACCTGATGGTCGACGGCGGCTGGTCCGCCGTGCTCCCGGGCTGACAGGTGGGGTGCAGAGGCACCGCATGACCTCGGCGAAGGTGGGGTGCCGCGGCAGCTGCACCTCAGCGGGGCTGGAGCCCCGCAGCGCGGTAGACGTCGTCGACCAGGGCCATCGTTGCCGTGGCTTGGGCTGCCGTGAGCGGTGACGGGCCTCCAGTGGCGAGCACGTCCACCAGGTGCTCAAGCTGCGCGACGTAGCTCGACTCACCCTCCATTGCCTTTTCGTCGATGAGCAAGTCTTCGCCTGCGGTGACGCGCAGCGTGGCTCCCCATTGCGGAACGATGACGCTTGTTGCCTGCAGGGTGGCTGCAGAGCCGACGATGGTCAGCGACATTTGCCCTTTATCATCGCCCAGGAACGAGGCCCGGACCCGTGCCCTGACGCCGGTATCGAACGCCAACACGAAATCGGTCTGCAGATCGACGCGGGGATCGCCGTCGTACAGCCGGGCCGACGACGACACGACGCGCGCCTCGCCCCACGCCGCCCGCAGGAGGTCAATTGCGTAGCAGCCGACATCCATCACTGCCCCGCCGCCCAGGTCGCCGTTCAGCCTGATGTTGCCGGGCTTCACCACGAAGTGGGGGATGCTGAAGTCGATCGCGGCGTCGTCGATGTCGCCGAGCACACCCGATCCGATCACGTCGAGCAGCCGCTTGGTGAACGAGTGAAGCCGATAATGGAATCCGACGAATGCCGAGCGGCCGTTGGCCTCGGCAGCGTCGGCAATGGCGCGCGCGTCGGTTCCGTTGGCTGAGAGCGGCTTCTCGCAAAGAATGTGTTTTCCTGCGCGCAGCGCGGCGACCGCCCACTGCGCATGGACCGTCGGCGGGAGTGCCACATACACGAGGTCGACGTCGGGATTCGCCATCACACTGGCGTAGTCACCGGCCGCCTCAATCCCGAACCGGTCGGCAAAAGCCCGGGCGCGCTCCGGGTCGCGGGAGCCGACCGCGATGACCTGCACGCTGTCGACCAGGGTGGAGGGTTCCACCATGGCCCGTTCGGCGATGCCGCCGGTTCCAAAGATTCCGACCCTCAACGGTTGACCTGTCATTCTCAGTCTCCTTCATGGGGAAGCCACGGGGGCCGGCTGGATGCTGCGGTTGCGGGGCCGGGTGCGGGCCGGGACGCGGGTGACGGCTTCGCGCCGCGTCCCGACCGTGTTCTCGATGGTGCCGATGCCTTCGACGGTCATCCGGACGACGTCGCCGGTGGCCAGCGGCGGGGGAGTCCGGGATCCGTTGCGGCCCCAGAGTTCGGCCAGGCAGCCGCTGCCGCAGGTGCCGGAACCCAGCACGTCACCGGGTTTCACCACGGAATCCTGCGAGGCGTAGGCCACCAGCTCGGCGAACGGCCAGCCCATGTTGGAGAGCAGGTCCTGCCCGATCAGTTTCCCGTTGACCTCGACGGCCATGGAGATCGGCAGGAACCCCTCGGCATCGTGCCGGTCCTGAAACTCGTCCGCGGTGACGATCCACGGCCCCAGGGTGTTGGCGAAATCCTTCCCCTTGCAGGGGCCCAGGCTGACCTTCATCTCGCGGCGCTGCAGGTCGCGGGCGGACCAGTCGTTGAGCACCGTGTAGCCAAAGATGTGCCGGTGGGCCTCCGTGGCGGACAGGTTGCGTCCGTCGCTTCCGGGAATGTGCCCGACGACGGCGGCGACCTCGGTCTCGAAGTCCAGATCCGTGCAGCCGGCGGGTATCCCGATCACCTCGCCGGTGCCCGTCACGGTGTGCGGGTTGGTGAAGTAGAACGTGGGCGCCTCGTACCATTCGGGCACCACGCCTGCGGCGCCGTCGATGCTTTTCCGCACCCCCTCCACGTGCTCCTCGAAGGCGACGAAGTCGCGGATGGTGACTGGTTCCAGCGGGGCGAGCAACTGCACGTCCACGAGCGGCACGCCTGTGCCGGAGCCGATGGTCCGCCGGGCGATGTCGAGGGTTTCGTCGAGTCCCGCGTCCAGCAGCGCCGGGACGTCCTGGCCACCAGGCAGTGCCCAGCAGGCACCGCCGTCTACGAAACCCGACTGCGTCCCGCCGTCGTGCTTCCACCGGGCAATCTTGACCATGAATCTGTTCCTTAGGATGTGTGGCTGGCGGGGACCGAAGCGGGGGTGAGGCCGAGGGCTGCGGCATTGCCGGCCAGCACCTTGGCTTCGTCCCCCGGCGGAAGCTGCGCGTCGATGACTTCCGCGACTGGGGTGTCGGACCCCATGTCGAACGGGTAGTCCGAGCCCAGCAGCACCTGCTCCGGTCCGGCGGCAGCCACCAGGGCGCGGAGCTCGGCCGGGCTGTGCACCAGCGAGTCGAAGTACAGCCTCTTCAGGTAGGACGACGGCGGTTCGGCGCACCCATGTGCCTCGGGCCGCACCTTCCAGGCGTGGTCAGAGCGGCCCAGCGTGGTGGGGAGGTAGCCGCCCCCGTGCGCGGCAAGGATCAGCAGGTCCGGGTGCCGGTCGAGGACGCCGCTGAAGATCAGGTGGGACAGGGCCACCGCGTTTTCTGCGGGCTGGGAGACGGTGTTGGCCAGGTAGAAGCGGTCCAGCCGCTCATCCAGCGAGCAACCGAACGGGTGCAGGAACACCAGGGCGCCCAGCTCTTCCGCGCGCGTCCAGAACGGTTCCAGCCTGGGGTCGGAGAGCTCAACGGTGCTCTGTTCCCCACCGGGGGTGGCGGCGTAGGAACCGATTTCCACGCCCAGCAGCCCGCACTCCAGCACGGCGTGGTCCAGCGCCCCCACCATCAGGCCGGGGTGCTGGAGCGGGACCAGGCCAAGGCCGTTGAGCCGTTCCGGCGCGCGGTCCACCAGGGCCCGCACCGCCTGGTTGGCCTGCGTAGCCACCTCCATGGCGAGTTGTTCGCCGGCAAAGTAGTAGAAGTGCGACGGCGACGGCGAGACCAGCTGCACATCCACGCCCTGGGCGTCCATGTCCGCCAGCCGGCGGTCCAGGTCCGTCAGCTGCGGCCAGCGCTCCTTGATCATCCTGCCCGAGGCCGCCATCGACTCCGGTCCGTTGCGCCGCACCTCCAGGGCCTGCTGCGCTTCGAAACCTTGGGGATCCGCCACGGCCACCAGCTGCTGCAGGGCTGGAAGCAGGACGTGGGCGTGGACGTCGACGACCGGGTTTTCCCCTGCCCGCACAGAAGGCGTGCTCATGCGGGCTCCTTCAGCATGACCGACAGCCCGTGCATCAGGCCCGGCACGTCGGCGTCCCGGACGCCGTCGAGCATCCACTGGCCCAGCTGGACCGACGCGCTGACCACTGCCTTGGCCCGCTCCAGCCGCCGGTCGGTGAATTCCTTGAACAGGGTTTCGGTGACGTCGTCGGCGTTGATCAGCAGTTCGGCGAGCACGGCGGCGTCCTCCAGGGCCATGGCAGCACCCTGGGCCACCGTGGGCGGGCAGCTGTGCGCGGCGTCGCCGATGATGACGGTGCGGCCGCGGTTCCAGGGACCATCGACGAGGTGGGTGGTGAACCACGTGTAGTTGATGCGCGCGCTGTGGTCCAGGTTTTCGCGGATTTCGTTCCACGGCCCGCCGTAGGCTGCGGCGAGTTCGGCCATGATGCGGGGGCCGTCCTCGTGCCGGCGTTCCTGCGCCTTCTCCACGAGGTAGGCGTAGATGGTGTCCTGGCCGGTGGGGCAGTAGCCGGCGATGAAGCAGGGGCCGCCGTAAGTGAGGTCGGTGCGGACCACATCCTCCGGCCGCGGCACGAACGCGCGCCAGATGCCCATGCCGGTGGGCCGGGGTTCAACGTCGATGCCGATGGTTTTGCGGACGGTTGAGTGCAGCCCGTCGGCTCCGATCAGCAGGTCATAGCGCGAGGTGCCGCCGTCGGCCGTGTCCACAGTGACCGAGCCGCCGTCGTCCGTGATGCCGGTGACCGTCCTGCCATAGCTGATCCGGGCGCCCGCCTGTTCGGCGCGTTCCCGGAGGATGGCCGTGAGGTCCGGACGGTACATGCCCATGGTGGCCGGCAGGTCGTCACCGCCGGTGCGGATGTCCTCCAGGACCGCGATGACGGTGCCGTCCGGGTCCGGGGCGCGCAGGCCCAGGGTGCTGAAGCCGTAACCTTTGGCCGCCACCTGGTCCCAGACGCCCAGCTGGCGCAGGACGCGCAGGGCGTTCCCCTGCAGCGTGATGCCGGAACCCAGTGTCTGTGGTTCGGCGGCCTTCTCGAGGACTTCCACCTGGATTCCGGCGTCGGCCAGAAGGATGGCGGCGGCCAGCCCCGCGGCTCCCGCCCCCACGATTCCGACGTTCTGTACTGCTGCCATCGCTGACTCCTTTGGTGTGACGGCGTAACTGCTGGGTTGTTGAAGTGAAAACTACCTGACGGCGATCGGATTGACCGGCGATCCGACGGCCCCGGTGATCGGCAGCGGTGCGGCGGTGAGCAGGAAGTCGTACCTGCCGTCCGCCGCGCATGCCTCCGCAAGTCCGTCCGGGTCCCACATCTCGCCGAGGAACAGTCCCAAGTTGGGGATGGCGATCTGGTGGAGGGGCTGGAACGCGGCGTCGAACTCGTTGGGGCGGACCTCGAAGCCCCAGGTGTCGGTGGCGATTCCGGCGATTTCGCTGCGGTGCAGCCAGGGGGCTGTGGTGAAGGACAGCCCCGGTGCCGGGCCGCCCGCGTAGTCGCCCCAGCCCTCACGCCGGACCCTGGTGTGCTGGCCGGTGCGGATCACCAAGATGTCGCCGCGGCGCACTTCGGAGCTGGGACCTTGGATCTCGATGGTCCGCTGGAAGTGTTCGGGGGTGATGGCGAAGCCGTCCGGCAGTTCGCCGTCGGTCCGTCCCAGTTCGGGGCCGAGCGCGCGGCCGACATCCAGCAGCACGCCGCGGGTGACTATCTTGGCGGCGGCGGTTTCGATGCCGGTGACCAGGTCGCCTTCGGAGGTGACCACGTCCCCGGCGGCGCGGCCGTTCCACGCCTTGCCCTGGTCGAAGATGTGGCCCAGGCCGTCCCACTGCGTGGAGCACTGCAGCGGCATGGCGATCACGTCGTCCGCGCCGCCGAAGCCGTGCGGGAAGCCCTGGTTGCCGCGTTCGGCGTCGACGCCGGTGTCGGTCATGGTGTGGACGGGGTTGGTGCGGCGGCGCCAACCCTTCTGCGGGCCGTTGGTGTCGAACGGCTGGGACAGCGAGAATGCCTCGCCTGTTTTCACCACGGCTGCGGCCTCGACGCGTTTGGCGGCGTCGATGAAGTTCAGGGTGCCAAGGACGTCGTCGGCGCCCCAGCGGCCCCAGTTGTTGTGGGCGGCGGCCATGGCGCGGATGCTGCCAAGCGGATCGTCACGCCGGATAACCGGGGAATCCGTAGATTCCCCGGTGCCGGTGGCTGTGTCTTGGGTGGTCACTGCGTGCTGCTTTCGGTTGGAGTTTCGTCCTTGCAGTGGATGAGCTGGGTGCCGAGCCCGGTGATGGTGCCTTCCATGACGTCGCCGTCCTGCAGGAGCCGGCCCCAGTGCTGGCCGTTGCCCGCGGGGCTGCCGGTGAGGACCAGGTCGCCCGGACGCAGCGGCATGATCTGGGAGGCTTCGCTGACCAGCTTGGCCACGCCGAAAATCATGTCCGAGGTGGATTCGTCCTGCATCGCCTTGCCGTTGAGCTTAAGGGTGACCTGCACGTCCTGGGGGTCGCCGAAGAACTTGGCCGGTACCAGCAGCGGGCCGGTGGGCAGGAAGCCCGGGGCGTTCTTGGCGCGGTACCAGTCCGAGCCGATGGCCGGCATGTCCTTGCGGAACACGTACTCGCGCGTGGTGATGTCGTTGACCATCGTGTAGCCGAAAACGAACTCCAGTGCCTCCTCGGGGGTGACCCGGAAGGCCGTCTTCCCGATCACGGCCGCCAGTTCCAGCTCCCAGTCGTGGGACTTGGAGTAGGAGGGCAGGGTGAGGTCGTCCGTGGCGGAGGCCACCGCCGTCGGCAGCCCGATGAAGAAGTACGGCGTGCCCTGGCCGGCGCGCTTGTCCATCATGGCCGCCGTCGCGGTGCGCACCTCCTCGGCGTCCTCGCCGGGTTCGCGGTGGGCGACGGCGAGGTCGATGACGTGCTTGCGGTAGTTCGCGCCGGTCTGCAGGATCTGGGCCGGTTCCACGGGGGCAAGGATTTCGACGTCGGCCGGCGCCAGGCCAGTGCCTTCAACTGCGGAGGCGGCCAGAGCATCCAGTTCCGCTTCCGTGGTGTCCCAGTGCTCAATCAGGGAGTTGATGTCCCCGTCCAGCGGCAGGACCCTGTCATCAACCAGCAGGCCCGTGCGGGCCTTGCCGGCTCCGGGCTCCTGGTAGCGGATGAGAGCGTACGGTGTTGCTGCCATGGTGCGCTCAGCCCCGGCCCTGCTTGGCGTACGGGTTGAGGAGGGCTTCCTTCATTTCCGGCGAGGCGCCTTCCTCGGTGGCTGTGAAGCCCTCCGCCAGCGGGAAGGATTCGGTCATGGAGTGCGGCATGGCGCCGTTCTTGTAGAAGTTGTTGGAGCCCTCGGACGGCTTCCAGGTGTTGGCTTCCCAGTCCGGCACGTAGTTGCGGTAGCCGCCGGAGTTGAGCTCCACGCGCAGGCCGGACGGTTCGCGGAAGTACAGGAAGTTCTGCTCGCCCACGCCGTGGATGGAGGGGCCGTATTCCATGGGGGTGCCGTTTTCCATCATCACGTCGGCGGTGCGGAGCAGGTCCTCGGTGGTGTCCACCCAGAAGGCGATGTGGTTGACGCGGCCGGGGCGGCTGGAGGTGTCCAGGACCACGCCCAGGTCGTGGGACTTTTCGTTGGTTGTCAGGACGGAGAAGACCGTGATGGGGGCTTCGTCCAGGTCCACGAAGGCCATGACGCGGAAGCCCAGGGCGTCGTTGTACCACTTGGCGAAGCCGCGGACGTCGGAGCAGGCCACTGTGACGTGGTCCAGGAAGCGCGGTGCCGCGGCGTGGCTGCTGCGGCGCTCGGGCCGGTCCGGGTAGGTGGATTCGAAGCCGGGTTCTGCCACGAACTTGTCCACGTCATAGAACAAGCGCATGTGGTGGCCATACGGCCCGGTGAATTCGTAGGCCTTGCCGTAGCCGTGGCCGCCGGCGGTCCAGGTGCCCTGCACGCCGGTCGCTTCCACCCGCTGGGCGGCGGCTTCCAGGGCGGCCTGGGAGTTGGTGCGCCAGGCCATCCGGCCCAGGGAGGCTTCGGGGCCTTCAATGACCACCAGGCTGTAGCGGTAGTAGTCGCCCCAGCAACGCAGGTAGACGTTGCCGTCCACGCGGTCGACGATGCGCATGCCGAACTTTTCCTCGTAGAACCGTGCCGAGGCTTCCACGTCCGGGCTGGTGATCTCGAGGTGGGCAAGATGGGAGAGGGGAGTTTCCACGATGAAGTCCTTCTGGGTTACTGGCTGCGGGTTGTTGGTGCAGGTCCTGTAACTACAGTGAGGCACTTCATATATCCGGGGAAGGCGACCTTTTCGATATCAACTATCAGTGCTGCGGATAGCTTCGGGAGGGCTAACCCCATCGATTGCTCTGTAGATGCCGTTTTGGGTGCTCAAAAGGACATTTACGGAGCAATCGATGGGGGTGGGACTACTCCTTGCCGAGTCCGGCGGCAGAAGTCTTCTCCGTCGCGACGCTGTTGAGGGCGCGGAGGTCGAAGATGCCGTTGATGTCGGCCTGCCTGGTGGTGCCGGCGGTTACGCCGTCGGCCAGCAGCTTTTGGTAGGTGCCGGCCAGCGGGTCCACGGTGAACACGATGTTCTTCAGGGAGCGGTCTATCACGTCGGCCTTCAGCTCGGCGCCGGCCGCTTCCTTGAGCGCTGCGTTGATGACCGTGGCCTTTTCCGTGGCGGATGCGCTGTCCAGCCATTCAACCGACTTCACGTGGCCCTTCAGCAGCGCTTTGACGGTGTCCGGGTGGTCTGCCGCGAACTTCCGGTTCACGATCAGGATGGTGGTGGGGAACTCGCCCGGTTTGCCGGACAGGGAGCCGTCCCACAGGTCCTTCTCATCCACCAGCACCTTCGCCCCCGCGGTCAGCACCAGCCGTGACGCCCACGGCTCAGGCAGCCACGCGCCGTCGAGCTTTCCGTCCTGGAACAACTTCAGGGTCTGGGCGTTCTCGGTCGGGTTGATGGCGACGTCACCGCTGCCGTCGACATTGGTTTTGTAGCCCTGTGAGCTCAACCAGGCGCGGAGCGCGACATCCTGCGTGCCACCCAATTGCGGCGACGCGAGGGTCTTGCCCGTGAGGTCCGCAGCGGAGTTGATCTCCGGCTTGACCACCAGCTGGGCGCCGCCGGCGGCAGCCCCGGCGATGATGTTGATGGACTCGCCCTGGCTTTTCACGAAGGAGTTGATGGCCGGGTTGGGACCGATGTAGGTCGCGTCGATGGCGCCCGCGTTCAGGGCTTCGATGGCTGCAGGACCCGCATTGAACACCTGGGTGCTGAGCCTGGTGCTGCCGAGCTCGCCGGCGATAAAGCCCATGCTGACGCCCACCAGGGCCGGGGCGTGCGTAACGTTGCCAAAGTAGCCGAGCTTCAGCTCGGCGGCGGGGCTGCCGGCGGGGGCAGCCTCCCGGCCGGCGGCGGGCGTGCCGCCGTTGACGGCGGAGGCGACGGCGGCACCCCCGCCAATCAGGGCGACGACGGCTGCCGCGATGCCGATCTTCAACCCGAGGGGGCGCTTGGCCTGCGCCGCCTGGCCGGCGACGATACGGGTGGAGCCTTGCTGGTTTTGGGGACTCTTGTCCTGCGGGTTTGCCATGGGGAAATCCTTTGTTGGGCGGATGCTGAGACGAGATTACGGAGCACCCGGCACCCCCACAATCGTCCTTGTCGCAGTGGTTCACCGGGCGACGCGAACGCTCAACGCGGCGTCGCGGGGCGTCAAGAATCGTCGCTTGGCGTCTTCGTGCCGGGCCGGCCGGCGCCGTCCTCCGGAAAGCCGGCCCTGATTGTTTGGCGCACCGCTGGGTACGTATCCGGCATGGGGGCTATGGAAAACTAACGCAAGGAGACGCTCATGTTGCTTTGGATCGCTATCATCATCGCCGTTCTCTGGCTCCTCGGACTGCTCGCGAACATCGGCGGCGGCCTGATCCACATCCTCCTGGTCGTGGCGGTGGTCGTCCTCATCTTCCACTTCCTGCGTGGGAGGACCCGCGTCTAAACACGCTCCGGTTCCCGCCGCTGACCGGCGCGGCAGCGGCGGGATGCGTCAGGAGTTCAGGCCGCCTTCACCAGGGGCAGTTCGTCCCAGTGCGTGGTGTACCGCGGCGAGCGCATCTCCCGTTTCATGGTCCAGTCCAGGCCGGACCTGATGCCCGCGTGCCCCAGCCCGATGGACCCCCGGCCAAACCGGCGGCTCACGTCCTCAAGCAGGGGCCCGATGCCGCGTTCCTCGTGCCGGTTTTCGAACAGCTCCAGGGGTGGCTGGTTGCCGGTGGGCCGCAGGTCGGTGAGCATCAGGCCCGCCTTGGCGTACTTGAGCCCCTCCCTGATGCTGGGAAGCAGCCCGTGTGCAGCCCTGGTGAGCAGGAGCGGATCCGCCGTGGGCATGGGAAGGGCCACGCACACGGACGGAAAATGTTGTTCATGGTCCCTGAACGGCGACGTGGCGGCGTAGGCGGTCAGGACTTTCGCCTGCAGCCCATGCTTGGAGAGCCTGGCGCTTGCCTGCTGGCCGTAAATGCTGAGTACCTCGCGGAGGCCGGCGGCGGTGGTTACGGGCGTGGCGAAGGAGCGGGAAAAGATGAGCTGGTCCCGCCCGATGCGCTCCTCCTCCATGGGGATGCAGGGTGTGCCGCGCAACTCCAGGACCGTGCGCATCACGACCACCGAAAACTTGTCCCTGATGGCCACAGGATCTGCGCGCACCAGGTCCTGGACGGTAAAGATGCCGATGGCGTTGAGCCGTCTGGACAGCCGACCAGCGATCCCCCAGAGCTCGTCCACGGGGAGCCGGGCCATCAGCCCTTCCCGGACCGGGGCGGGGACCGCGTCCCAGAGGCACACGCCGCCGAAGGCGGGATTGTTCTTGGCCCACTTGTTGCACAGCTTGGCGAGGGTCTTGGTGGGGGCGATGCCGACGCAGACCGGCACGCCCACGTTGCGGCGGACGGCGTCCTTGATCCGCCGGCCCAGGGCGAGCAGCTGTGGCGGCCCGCCCTTGACGCCCAGGAAGGCCTCGTCGATGCTGTACACCTCCAGCCAGGCCGAGTACCTGCCCAGCAGCTCCATCACCCGTGAGCTGATGTCCCCGTACAGTTCGTAGTTGCTGGATCTTGCCACCAGCCCCCACTCCCTGGCCCGGGGCGCGAGCCTGAACCATGGCTCGCCGGTGGCAATGCCGAGCGCTTTTGCCTCGGGCGAGCGGGTCACCGCGCAGCCGTCGTTGTTGGACAGCACCACCAGCGGCCTCCCCTCCAGGGAGGGATCGAAGGCCCGCTCCGCGGAGGCATAGAAGCAGTTGACGTCAACATGCGCGATCTGCGGCATCTGCCGCATGGGAGCAGGCTTAGCCATCATGCTCCTCACACATGGTGCAGGCACCTGGTGGCCACGCCCCAGATGGTGAGTTCCGACAGTGCTGCGACCTGGATGTCCGGATACTGAGGGTTCTCCGCCTGGAGGATGACTCCAGCAGCCGTGATCCGCAGCCGCTTGACTGTGAGCTCCCCGTCCAGGACCGCAACCACCACCGAACCGTCCTTGGGCTCAAGCGCCCGGTTGACGATCAGTTCGTCGCCGTCGCTGATGCCGGCACCTTCCATCGAGTTCCCGGTCACCCGGACCACGTACGTGCTGGTGATGTCCTTGATCAGGTGCGCGTTGAGGTCGATGCGGCCGTCGAAATAGTCCTGCGCGGGGGAGGGGAAGCCCGCCGCGACCGCCACTGGCGAGATCAGCACCGAGAACAGCGAGGCGCCCGCGTCTATCACGCGGGGACCGACAATAACGCCCACAACACACCTTTATTCGAATATTTGTTCGATAAGTTCAGTGTAGCGCCGAGCCCCGACAACGGGCACCCCACCCCCGCCTTTCCCGGGCCGGCCCCACGGCGTGGTGCTTCCGCGCTGTCCGCGCCACGGCGGCGGAACCCCACGTAGACTTGCAGGATGCGGCTGGTTGCAAGCGATATTGACGGAACGATTCTCGGGCACGATGGAAAAATCAGCCCCCGCACCGTCCGCGCCTTCCACGCCTGCCGCGATGCCGGCGTCGAACTCGTCTTCGTCACCGGCCGGCCGCCCCGGTGGCTCCACCCGCTGGAGGAACAGCTGGGCCACACCGGCCGCGTGATCTGCTCCAACGGAGCCGTGGTCTGGGACCTGGAAGCGGACCGCCTGGTCTCCGCCCGCACTCTCTCCCTCGACGCCGTCCTGGAAACGCGCCGCATCATCAAAAAGCTCCGCCCCGCCGCGCTGTTCGCCGCCGAAACGCTCACCCGGTTCCACCTCGAACCTGGCTTCATCGAGAACGAATCCAGCGAGCTGCTGGCCCAATTCACTCCGGCGCCGCTGGCGGAAACCCTGGCCAACGACGATTCCGTGGTGAAATTCCTCGCCATTGTCCGGGACGGCACGCCTGACGAATTCCTCGCCGAGGTGGGTCCCGCCGTCGGGCACCTGGCCGCCGCCACCCACTCCTCGCCCGGCGTCGCCATGCTCGAACTGTGCCCGCCGGGGGTCAACAAGGCCGTCACGCTGGCCGAGTACGCCGCGGCCCTGGGCATCGACGCCGCCGACGTTGTGGCGTTCGGCGACATGCCCAACGACATCGAGATGCTCCGCTGGGCCGGGCACGGCTACGCGATGGCCAGCGGCCACCCTGAGGCCATCCGCGCGGCAAACCTGCAGGCACCGCACTTTGATGACGACGGCGTGGCGCAGGTCCTGGAGGCACGGCTCGCTTCCCTTGGGGTCCAGTCTTCCTGAACCCCGCCACCATACTTCCAGCTGGCGCTCACCTGGCGTTTACCTTTCCCCCGTAGCGTGAACCGGAGCAGGCACCTTCCTGCGGCTCAAGGGGGTTACCGATGGCAAGGAATACCAGGCAGCATGCAGCGGATGCGCCGCTGCGCACAGCAATTCCGGCTCCGCACTGGAAGCAGCTGCGCCAGGGCGACCGGGTCCGTGTGGTGCTCTCGCCCGGCTTTGAGGCCGGCGGCATCGTGGACACCATCACCGCGGACCACACTGCCGTCTGGGTGCACCTGGACGGCGGCCGCGGCCGGACCCTGCTGCACTGCGGCGACGGCGTGGACATCGTTCCGTGCGGCGAGACCGACTGCCGCGATTGACGTGCCGGGACTGGCGTCCCGGGCCCGGGGTACGCTCACAGTGTGACCCTGCCCTTCTTTGACCATGCGGACGACGGCGGCCGGCGGCTTCCCATCGCCATGGCCCACCGCGGGTTTTCGGCTGAGGGGCTGGAGAACTCCATGGCGGCGTTCCGCGCCGGCGCCGACCTCGGCTTCCGCTACCTCGAAACAGACGTGCACACCACCGCAGACGGCGTTCTGCTGCTCTTCCACGACGAGACGCTGGACCGTGTCACGGACGGCCGCGGCCGCGTGGCGGAACTCGCGGCGGCGGACGTGGCACGGGCCAGGATCAACGGCCGCGAACCCATCCCCACGTTCGATGAGCTGGTCACTGAGCTCCCCGACGCCAGGCTGAACCTCGACGTCAAGGACTGGGGCTCGGTCCAAAGCACCGCCGCGGCCATCGAACGGCACCAGGTGCACCACCGGGTGCTGGTTGCCAGCTTTTCGGACCGGCGACGGCGGGCGGTGCTGAAGCTGCTGAGCCAGCCGGTGGCGTCTTCGGGGGGCGTAGCCTCCAACGCCTTGTTCACCTTCCTCGGCCCGCTGCTTCCCGCGCCGCTCTTCCGGCCGCTCATGCGCCGGATCCTGCACGACGTCCATGCCCTGCAGGTGCCCGTCCGCTACGGCCGCATCCCCGTTGTGACGCCGGGCTTCATCCGGCGGGCCCACGCCCTGGGCCTGGTGGTGCACGTCTGGACCATCAACGAGGCGGACGAGATGCACCGCCTCCTCCACCTGGGCGTCGACGGCATTGTCACGGACAGGGCGGACCTGCTGCGCGGCGTGCTCATGGAGCGGGGCGAGTGGCCCGCCGGGCCGGAGGGCTAGCTCCGGTCCCCCTTCGCCGGTCCCGTGGCGTCCCCGGCCAGGCCGCCGTCGTCGTTCCCTTCGCCGGCGTCTGCCTCGTCAGTGTCCCCGCCCAGCGGGATGCTGGACACCGGACCCGGGGCCGGGCCAGCCTTGAGGCCCGGCGCCTTCTGCTTCTCCGCTTCCATGGCGTTGGAGCCCTCGCTCAGGGACGAGTGGACCTCGACGTCGTCGTTGGGGTCCGTGGGGTCGGGCACGTCCAGTTTCTCGGTGGGCCTGGATGTCCCGGCCAAGTCCTCCATGGCGTTCTCCGCTGCCTTGCCGATGCTGTCGCCGATTCCCATGTGACTGCTCCTTCCGGGATCACCGCCGGCACCCCAGCGGTGCGCGGCCCTACTCACCCAGAATTATCAGCATGCTTACGATTAGTCCAGAGCTGGGGAACCGAACCGCAGCCGGAGAGGAAGGACAGCAGCGCCGTGAGCACTTACCATCCGGAAAAAGACCCCGCCAACCCTGACCGCCCGGGAAAGGACGACGCTGGGGGCGCCGAGGCCGGCCTCGACCAGCAGCGCCGCAGGGAAGCCGGAGGATCGCCAAACCCCGATCCTGCTGAAGGCAACATCACGGGTTTGGAACCGGGCGGGGGAGTCCCGCCGGGGGAGACGCCGCCCGCGGAAGGCCAGATGAGCCGGGACCAGGGCCACTCCGAATAACGGGTCAAGTGCGGGCGGGGCCGGGAACCGGGCCCGTTGCTCCGCCCGTGCAGATCAGGAAAAATCCTTGCCGTTCCGGACGGTCCTCGACTCATCGGGACCGGGGAGGTGCCGCTTGAGCCCATCCAGGTCCAGCCTGCTGTTCCAGTTGGCCCAGTCCTCCGGCCGCACCGAAGGCCGCCCCAGCAGGTATCCCTGCCCTGCGCTGACCCCCAGCTCGGTGAGGACCTTGAGCTCGCCCACCGTTTCAATTCCTTCGGCCACCACCGTGATTCCCACCTGGTCCGTGAAGTCCACCAGGCAGGCCGCGAGGGCGTGCTGCAGGCCGTCGTTGTCGACGTCGCTGATGACGTTGCGGCCCACCTTGAGGAAGTCGGGGCGCAGGTGGAGCATCCGGCTGAGCGCGCCGGCCCCGCTGTGGGTGTCATCCATGGCGATCCGCAGCCCTCTTTCCCGGAGCGGATTGATCGCGGAGATAAACTGCAGATACTCCTCTTCGGGAATGTCCTCCGTCAATTCGAGGACAACCCTGTTAATGGGGAGCTCGATATGGTCGAACAACTCCGGCAGCCGCGGATCCAGGCAGGACGTCGGCGAAATGTTCAGGGACACATACAGGTTCCCGGGCAGGTCCCGCGCAGCGGCAGCGGCGGAGCCCAGGGCGGAGAATTCCAGGTTGGCGCCCAGGCCCACCGCATTTGCCTCGGCAAACCACAGCTCGGCGGCAGCGCCGTCGTCACTGACAAAGCGGGAGAGCGCTTCGGCTCCCACCACCCCTTTTCCTTCCAGGCCGTAGATGGGCTGGAAGGCGGTCATCAGCATCCGGTTTTCGAGCAGGGCGCTGATGCGGGACTGGCTGCGGATGGCATCGAGCTGTTCGGCGAACTGCGGCGGCAGGGCGGGCGGTGCCAGGCGCGTCTCCCGGGTGTTCTCCACGGCGTCCCCGCCCTTGGCGCTGCTCCCGCGGGATTCCAAGAGGTATTCGAGCAATGCCCTTTCGGGCACGCCTGGATTCTCATCGAGGCTGTTGCTCAGGCGCTGCCGGACGGCCGCACCCGCGGGATCGGTATCCGCCAAAACGGCGGCAATAATTCCCCATGCCTGTACTCGAACCGACATTAGCTACGCCCCCAGTTGACGAAGTAATGACCCTATGGCCCAATTAATGTTCAAATTTTCCAAACGCCCTATAAAAGTCCGCTGTTGCTGCACCATCCGGTTTCCGCGCGACGAAAACCAGACACCGCACGTTGATCGTATATCGGCGGCACTAAAAGCGCAGTAGTTTAGGCGCTACTGGTTAGCGCTTTCCGGCTGGCCGGCCAGCAGGCCGGGCACCTGGTCGGCGGGAACCGGGCGGCCAAAGTAGTAGCCCTGGGCGCTGAGGCACCCCAGTCCGCGGAGGATTTCCGCCTGCTCCGCCGTCTCGACGCCTTCCCACACCGCCTCCAGCCCGCACGCCCGCACCAGCTGCAGGACGGCTGCCACCAGGGCCGGCTGGCTGGGGTCGGTTTCCAGCCCCGCGATCAGCGAGCGGTCAACCTTGACCCTGTCCACCGGAAGCCGCCGCAGGTAGCTGATGGACGAATAGCCGGTGCCGAAATCGTCGATCTCAATGCCGACCCCCAGCCCCCGGAGGCCGCCCAGCGAGTATCGGTCCAGTTCGTTGCCCTTGACGATGGCCACTTCGGTCAGCTCCAGGACCACCTGGTGGGGCTGCACGCCGGTTTCCTGCAGCACGTTCCGGACGTCCTCGATGAACTGCAGGCTCTGCAGGTCCGTGGCGGAGATGTTGATGCGGACCGAGAAGCGGCGGTCCACCAGGGAGGCGTCGATCCAGGCCCGCAACTGCTTCACCGCCGTCTGCAGGACCCAGTGGCCGAGCTGCGAGATCAGGCCCGCTTCTTCGGCCAGCGGGATGAACTCGTCCGGCATGATGAATCCGCGGGTGGGATGGTTCCAGCGGATCAGCGCCTCCACGCCTTCGATCCGTCCGGTGCCGAGCTCGACGACGGGCTGGTAGTACAGCGTCAGGGTGTCGTCCTTGATGGCTGCGCGCAGGTCCTCCACCAGCTGGCTCCGCAGGCGCCGCATCAGCAGCAGCCCCGGCTCGAAGCGGTGCAGCCGGTTCTGGCCCTCGGCCTTGGAGGCGTACATGGCGACGTCGGCCTGCATCAGCATGTCCTCGGGGCTTTGGCCGTCGTCGGCAATGCTGAGTCCGATGCTGGCGCCGCAGCGCACGCTCCGGCCCGGCAGCTCGATGGGGTCGCTGAGGGCGGCGAGGATGCGCGATGCCACGATCGCTGCCTGGTCCGGCGACGTCGTCGGCATGACGATCGCGAATTCGTCACCGCCGAGCCGGGCCACGACGTCGGACGTGCGCACCGCGCCGCGGAGCCTTTCGCCCACCGCCACGAGGACCTGGTCCCCGGCGGTGTGCCCCATGCTGTCGTTGATGGACTTGAAGGCGTCAAGGTCCATCAGCAGGATGGCCGGACCTTCGTCCGGCGCCGCCTCGTCCGGCCCTGCGTGGTGAGCCAGGGCGGTCCGCAGCGCCTCGATCAGCGCCGAACGGTTGGCCAGGCCGGTGAGCGGGTCCTGCATGGCCATCTTCTGCATTTCCAAATGCGCCTCATGCAGGAGCTGGGTGCGGACCTGGACGCGCTGCTCCAGTTCCTGGTAGATGACCTGCAGGTCTTCGGCCAGCAGGTTGGTGCCCATGATGATGGCATCAAGTTCATCCCGGGCGGGGGAGACCTCGATCCGGGAGGTCAAGTCTCCGGAGGCAAGCCGGACAATGCCTTCCAGCAGCTGCGAAAGCCGGGGGTCGTCGTCGGCAAACATCGGCTGTCCTCCCGCCCGCCTAGTTGGCCTGGATGCGGTCGGTGCCAAGGGGAAGGCTGACGGTGACCGTGGTGCCTCCGCCCAGCGTGGAGGCGACGTTGATCCGCCCGCCGTGCCGGTCCACGATGTCCTTGGAGATGGCCAGGCCCAGGCCGGTCCCGGGGATGGCGCCGGACATGGCGTTGGAGGCGCGGTAGAACCGGGTGAACACATGGTCGATTTCGTCGCTGGAGATGCCGATCCCGGTATCGGCAACCCGCACGGTGGCCCACTTGGAACCGTCGGACGCGGCATGCGATTCGCTGCCCACCTCGATCCGTCCGCCGCTGGGCGTGAATTTGATGGCGTTGGACACCAGGTTGGTGAACACCTGCTGCAGCTGCACCTCGTCGCCAAGGATCTCCGGATCCTCCGGGACCGGGTCCACGTCGATGGTGACGTTCTGCAATGTCGCCAGGGGGCGCAGCGCCGCCGCCACGAGGTCCAGCGTCTGTCCCAGGCGGACCGGCGCCAGGTGCATGGTGCCGTCGTCCGGCCCATGGCGCGAGACGCTGAGCATGTCCTCCACGAGTGTCCGGAGCCGTTCGGTGTTGCGGACCACGATGTCCAGCATCTGGTGGACCTCCTGGGACACGGGGTGCTGGGTGCTTTCCTGGATCATGTCCAGGTACGCCATGATCGAGGTCAGCGGGGTGCGCAGCTCGTGGTTCACGGTGGCCAGGAAGTCGGTCTTGGCCTTGTCGAGTTCCCGGAGGCGCTTCACCACCTGCTGCTGGCTGCTGATGAGGTGGCTCTGGATGAGCCCATAGGCTGCGTTGCCCGCCACGTGCTGGATGAGGCCGAGTTCGGCGCTGGACCAGGTCCGGGGCCCGTCCATCATGGCGATCCAGATGATGCCCAGGGACGAGTTGCCCTCCCCGATCGGGACGGCAAGGGTAGCTGCCGCACCCGCGACGGCAGGGGCGGGCCTGTCCCGGGGGCCGGGCTGTGCTGCGTGCCCGTCCGCGGAAGGGGTCTCCGTCCCGGCCCACAGGGCGTCCGCCAACTGCCGGGCCTCCTCCTCGCCGGGAAGGGCGCCCGGGGCGAGTTCCGCCAGCCCGGACCGATGCCATGAGGCCACAATCGGGGGCACCCTCGGGTCCTCGAAGGTGGCCAGGATAACGTGGTCTGCCCGGAAGGTCCGGCCGAAGCCGGAAACGACGTGATCGGCAATTTCCTGGGGGTCGTTGGTGGCGCGGACGGCGGCGGACACTTCCCGCAGCTGCTCCCGCAGGCCCTCTGCCTCCTGCCGCGACGCCCGCCGCCGGGCCACTTGGTCGATCAGCAGGGTGGCGCGGTGCACCAGTTCCCTGGGCAGCGGCGGTTTGGTGATGCAGTCGTGGATGCCCGGAGGGGTGGCGGCCCCGATTTCCGCCGGGTTGTCCAGGTCCACCATCACCAGGACGGGCGCCTCCGACGCGACCGCCGCCAGGAAGGCGTCGGCCACGATGACCGAGGGCTCCGCATCCTCGAGCAGGGCCGCGAGCCCGTCAGCGTCCCGGGCTTCAAGGACGGTGTAACCGGCGTCGCGCAGCGCGCCGGCATTCATCGCCAGGCGGCGCTGGTCGGGATCGGCGACGACCGCCGTGCGCGGTGCGGGTACCTCACTTGGCACAGCCGTCACAGTGCCCCCTTCCCTCCCAGTTGTGTACATTCTAGGGGGATGCGGCGCCCGGGGTTCCACAGGTTCCCGCCCCTTATCCCGTCGGCGGAGGGCACGCGGCGTAATATCGCGCTGATCCGGCGGCCGTTCACCCGGGCAACATATATTTGAGCCGTGCCCACCACAGATAAACCGGCGGAGCCGGCCTGGCAGAAGTACCTGATGCTGCCCAAAATCATCAGGCTTGCCCGGCGCGCTCCGAAGGACCGGCCCACGGCCTGGGACCGCTACTGGGCGGGCATCACCGCGACCGGCGAGGGCGGCGAGGTCCTGTGGGACTCGGGCACCGACAATGAGTTCCTCGGCTACAAGGAAACCCTGTTGCGCCATGTGGATCCCCGGCTTCCCGTCGTCGATGCCGGCTGCGGCCACGGCAGTTTCACCCGGGCGCTCGCCGGGATCTTCCCGCAGGCCATCGGCGTCGACATTTCGGAGCACGCAGTGGCCCGGGCCCGGTCGGAGTCCCAGGGCATCGCCAACATCAGGTTCGAAGCACGCGACATGACGGCGCCCGGTGCGGGCGCGGCGCTAGCGGCGGCCTCGGGTCTGGTCGACGGCGGGGGGGCCAACGTCTTCATCCGCGGCGTGCTGCACGTACTGGACGACGCCGACCAGGCGGCCCTCGTGGAGAACCTGCGCACCCTGGCCGGGGCGCGGGGCACGGTGTTTCTGGCAGAAACCAATTTCCAGGGGAATCCGCTGGAGTACGTCTCCCATCTCGGCGCCACCACGCGCAGCATCCCGGCGCCCCTGGAGCTGGCGATCCGCGGGCTGCCGATGCCCGGCCACTTCGGTCCCGAAGAACGCCAAAGGGTGTTCGCGCCGTCGGCCTGGGAACTGCTTGAGGACGGCGACGTTGCCATCCAGACAAACCCGGTGACCGGCGTCGTGGGCCAGGACCGCGTTCCCGGCTACTACGCGGTGCTCCGCCCGCGGGCTTAGCCTGGACCGCCCCGCAGAACCACAGACTTCCCCGCAGACTCCCCGCAGGTGTCGCCGCGCCCCTTGACAGGCCCCGGGGCCCGGAGGCTACATGGTAAGTAGACTTACTACCTAGCGGGGAAGGGAAGGTGCTGCGCAGCGACGGCGGCAGTGGCGATAAGCTGCGCCGCGTCACCCGGGAGGAGTGGTTCGCCCACGGGCCTCCCGGACATTGAATGTCATCCACCAGTAACAACGCAGCGACGGCGTGCCATCGCATTTCCTGCGCCGGGAGAACCCCGGCCGGGAACGCGCCCCAGCCGCACCGCCCCAACGTTTGGCAAAGCCGCCCGGCCACCCCCGGCGCCTTCCGCCGACCGCTGGAGCAAGACCTACAGGAACTACCATGAGCAATCTCATCCCGTCCGGCGCACTGCGCCGGATGCTGCTGCCGCCCACCTACGGCCGGCACGTCACCCCCGCCAGCGAATTCACCATCCTCTCCGTGGAGGTCTGGGCCTCGGGCCTGGTGGTCAACGTCCACCTGGCCAGGGAAGGCGGACCCGCGCCCCGGCTGACGCTGGAGGACCACTTCGGCACCACGTATTCACTGCAGGAGTCCGCAATCGTTGATTCGAGGAACCTGCAGGTGTTCACACCGTCGGTGCCTCCCGGCACCAGGAGCCTGACCATCCGGGCGGCGGACGATCCCGGCCGCCCCGTGGTGACCTTCGCCGTGCCGCTGATGGTGCCGGACACGCCCCCCGTGGCGGCGGTTCCGGACGCGCCTGCCCCGCGGGAAGCTGCCGGGCTGCCGGATGAGGGGCCCTACGAGGCGGAACTCCGCCGCCCAGCCTGACCCAGCTCATCCAGCCTGACCCAACCGAAAGGCCGCACCATGCCAGACACGAGCACCTTCACGCCCGCCACCGCCATCGTCACCGGCTCCGACTCGGGGATCGGGAAAGCCACCGCCGTCGCGCTCGCGCGGGCGGGAATGGATGTGGGCGTCACCTGGCACTCCGACAAGGCCGGGGCGGAAGCGACAGCCGAAGAGATCCGCGGCGCGGGGCGCAAGGCAGTGGTCCGGCAACTGGACACCACCGAACTCAAGGCGGTGGCCGGCGTGATTGACGGGCTTGCAGACGAGCTGGGCGGCGTGGACGTGTTCGTCAACAATGCCGGCACCGGGGCCAGCGCCAAGTTCCTGGACATGGGCATCGACGAATGGATGCGCATCCTGGACACCAACCTCAACGGCGCCTTCCTCTGCCTGCAGGCCGCGGCCCGGCGGATGGTCAGCGCCGGCAGGGGCGGGCGGCTGGTGGCGGTGTCCAGCGTGCATGAATTCCAGCCGCGCGTCGGCTCCTCCGCCTATGACGCCTCAAAGCATGGCCTCGGCGGCCTGATGAAGACCCTGGCACTGGAGCTGGGCCAGTACGGCATCACGGCCAACACTGTGGCCCCCGGCGAGATCGCCACCCCCATGACGGGGCAGGAGGACCAGGACCCGAGGATGACGGAGCGCCCCGGGGTGCCGCTGGGCAGGCCCGGGGACGCGCGGGAGATCGCCGAGGTCATCGCATTCCTGGCCTCCCCGGCGTCGAGCTACGTCACGGGCGCCGCGTGGGTTGTGGACGGCGGGATGCTGCAAATGGGACCGCAGGCCGGCTCCCACATCACCAGCCATGAATGGCGGGAGGCCTAAGCAGCCTGCTCCCGACGGCCAACGCGCTGCCGTCCGTCCGCATGGCGGATTTGGCAAGCGCTTTCCCGTTGTGGGCTGGCATGATGGAGCGCATGCGCATTCTTATTGCTCCGGACAAGTTCAAGGGCTCCCTCACCGCCGCTGAGGCCGCCGCCGCGATGGCGGAAGGCGCACTGCGCGTGTACCCGGATGCCGTCACCACGCAGTTCCCCATTGCCGACGGCGGCGAGGGCACCCTGGAGGCAGCTGTCGCGGCGGGCTACGAGGAACGGCTGAACGCTGTGGTGGGGCCGATCCTCACCCCCACCGGCGCGGCGTGGGCCATCCACAAGGCCGGCGACGGGAAGGTCACCGCGGTCATCGAGACCGCGCAGGCGTCCGGCCTGGCGGACATGGAGCCGACGCCGGAGAATGCCCTGCGGGCCCACTCCTACGGCTGCGGGCAGCTGATCGCGGCCGCCCTTGACGCCGGGGCCACCGAGATCGTGCTGGGACTTGGCGGTTCGGCGATGACGGACGGCGGCAGCGGCGCCCTGCGCGCCCTTGGCCTCAAGCCCCTCGACGCCGCCGGGAACATGGTGCCGCTGGGCGGCGGGTCACTCGCGGACATCGTGTCACTGGATACACGCGAGTTGGACCCGCGCCTTGCGGCAACCACGTTCCGCATTGCCGTTGACGTCCGCAACCCCTTGTACGGGCCGGCGGGTGCCGCGCACGTTTTTGGGCCCCAGAAGGGCGCGGACCAGGACGGGGAGGAGATGCTCGACGCCGGGCTCCGCAACTGGGCGTCCATCCTGCGGGAAGTCACGGGCCGGGACGTGAACGTCCCCGGCGCTGGCGCCGCCGGCGGCTTCCCGGCGTCGTTCCTTGCCTTCACCAACGCCACGCTGGAAGGCGGTTTCGCACTGGTGGCCGGCCTGACCGGCCTGGCGGGGCAACTGGCCGGCGCGGACCTGGTGATCACCGGTGAAGGGTCCATGGATTCCCAGTCGCTCACCGGCAAGGCGCCGATCGCGCTCGCCGACGCCGCCCGGGAGCTGGGCATCCCGGTCATCGTGGTGGCCGGCCGGATCCTGGTGACCCTCGAGGATCTCACGGGGCACGGGGTGGTGGCCGCCGCGCAGCTGCTGGACGTCGCGGCAAGCCCGGAAGACGCCGTCGCCAATGCCGGCAAGTACCTGGCGTGGGCAACCAGCCAGGTGCTTGAAGGCGCCTAGGTTTATCCGGACCGGGCCTCAGGCGCCGGTCTCGTAGTGCGGCTCTGCGACGGGCTTTGATTCCGGGGATCCCTTTTCCCGGAGGTAGACCGAGGCGCCCACCAGGACGCCGACGGCCAGGAACTCGCTTTGCCAGTTCTGGAAGGACTCAAACCAGAAGCGGCTGGTACCCAGGTACTGCAGGAAACTGACCCCGGGCTCGCCGTGGCTTTGCTGGTCCTGGTTGTACTCGTCCACGCCGCCGGCCGCGTGCAGGAGGAACGACGCCAGGAACAGGACGAAAAACAGGATCGACAGGGAGTGCTCGTACAGCTTGAGGACCGCTCCGCCGCGGCGGGCGGGCCACGGTGCCGCGCTGCTGAGCCTGGCCTGGCGCGGATCCTCGTCCTGCGGCGCTTTCCTGCCTATCGGCTTGGATTCGGACGAGCCCTTCTGGAACAGGAACACCGTCAGGACCACGTACATGCCCATTTGCAGGAATTCCGACTCCCAGTTTTCGAACGTGGCTTCCACGAACGCCCCGGTGGTGAGGAACTGCAACACCGAAACGGCCGGCTCCCCGTGTGCCTGCTGGTCCTCGCTGTAGGAGGCGGCCCCGGAAAGGACCATGCCGATGAAGAACGCCAGGAAGAGGCCCAGATTCGCCAGCAGCAGCCCGTGTTCTTTCGCCCATTTGCGCATGCTTTACTCCTTACCCGGCAATGAAGAGTGGTTCTTGTCGCTGGCCTGCTTGTTCAGGCGCAGGGGAACGAAGACCAGCAGGACCACCATGACGCCCAGGAGCGCGCCGCCGGCCGTCACGCCCGCAGACCGGCCCGCGGCCACATCGAACACCAGGGCGGCGGTTCCGGCGCTGAGCAGCGCGATCCCCGCGAGGGCGATCTTGGTGATGGAATCGGCGCTGGAAACGAGGGTTTCCTTGAGCCGTTTCCGGAACAGCCTGCGGTGCACGCTGACCGGTAGGAGAATGAAGGCCGTGGTTAAGGCGGCGACCACCACGTTCGTGAGGTACAGCGCCACCTGGAAATTATCCAGCTCCTCGAACCGCTGCTGGAACGGCAGCGTCAGCAGGAAGCCTGCCAGGATCTGCACCCCGGTCTGCAGGACCCGCAACTCCTGCAGCAGCTCCGCCCAGTTGCGGTCAAGCTGCTCCTCGCGGGTTTCGTTGCGTCCCGTCCTGCCGGTGTAGTCCTCCACCCCGGGCATCGGCCCTCCTTCGTTTCGCAGCCGGCCTCCGTCTTCTTTCTACTCCCCCTGTACCCAGAAACAAGGCCGTACGTTGCGCATCCGGCAACATTTGATAAGTTTACTGATTATTGCCCGTGCTGGTGGACTTGGGCCCTCGGCCGGGATAGCTTCGAAGAGCCGGAGTACGGCTGCTTCTGACACAGGCCAACCTATACAGGCCCACCGACACAGGGAGGCGGACTATGAGCGACAGCGGCAAGCAAACAGGCCAGCCACAGGACCCGCGCGGCGGCTACCATTCGGGCCCGTTCCCGGAGCAGGAACAAAAGCAGCCCGGCCTGACGGCGCCGATGGACCCGAAACCGGACCACGGCGAACTCAGCTATGAAGGGCACGGCAAGCTCGACGGGAAGGCCGCCCTGATTACCGGCGGAGACTCCGGCATCGGCAAGGCCGCAGCCATTGCCTTCGCCAGGGAAGGGGCCGACGTCGCCATTTCCTATCTGCCTGAGGAGGAAGACGACGCGCAGGACACCGCCGACTGGATCCGGAAGGCCGGGCGCCGCGTCCTCCTGCTTCCCGGCGACGGGCGCGAGGAGGACTTCAGCACCGGCCTCGTGGAGCAGACGGTGTCCGAGTTCGGCCGGCTCGACGTCCTGGTCCTTAATGCGGCCTACCAAAAGAACCGTGAAAGCCTGGAGACCCTTCCCACGGAGGAGTTCGACAGGGTCTTCCGGACCAACCTCTACTCCCTGCTCTGGACCGCGAGGGCTGCGGTACCGCACTTGAAGGCCGGGGCTTCCATCATCACCACGGCGTCGATCCAGGCATTCAACCCCTCGCCCGGACTGATCGACTACGCCATGACCAAGGCGGCGCAGGTTGCCTTCACCAAGGCCCTGGCCCAGGAGTTGGGTCCCAAGGGAATCCGCGTCAATGCCGTGGCTCCCGGACCCATCTGGACGCCGCTGATCCCTGCCACCGAATGGCCGGACAAGCTGCCCACGTTCGGCCAGGACACCCCGCTGGAGCGTGCGGGACAACCCGCGGAACTCGCGGCGGCCTACGTGCTGCTCGCGTCCGAGGACGGCTCCTACATCTCCGGCGCGGTCCTTCCCGTCACCGGCGGCAAGGGACTCTAGGCAAGACCACCAGACCAGCAACACCGGCAACGCACAACAGGAGGAAGCATGACGCAGGAAAACCAGCAGGCTGAACCCGAGACGGCCCCGGGCGGCTACGGCACCCCCACCGCCGAGCAGGAAGCGGCAGGAACGCAGGGCGGCCAGGCCCAGTCCGGCGGCGCATCGCACGGCGGGGCCGAGACCAACGAACCGCAGGCCAGCGTGGGCCAGGAACAGGTGCCCCACGATATGGACGTCCCCTCGAGCGCGGCCGAGATCGATGAATCGAACGACGACTCCCAGGGGTCTGCACCGGTGTCCTCGGAACCGGACCAGGAGGCTGCGGGCATTCCGGACGGCAGCGGCAACGACCTGCCGAAGGAAAAGTCGCCCAATGACGAGGACGAAAGCTTCGACGCGGGATAGGCCGCACGAAGGCCAGCGCCCCCGCCTCCGCCGCCCCGCTGGACCAGTTCACGCAGGGCAGGAGCCGGGGGCCTTTGCCGTGCCGCGACTGCTGCGCTGCGCCCCTTCGGTGCCGCGTCCGGGATGAGGAAGGTGGGCTGTGGGCAGGAGATCTTCGGAACAATGGGCACGGCAGCAGGACCGGCCCGGCCTGTTCGACGCCGGCGGGTTCAGTTTCTGGACGGCACTGCCCGGCGGGTGGAGGCGTACGACGTCGTCCTGAAGCAGGACTACATCTGACCGGTGTCAATTCCAAGTCCCCGCCGCGCCGGTCAGCGGGTAGGCCACGTAGGCGAAATGTTGCGAATCCGGGGACCAGCTGTTGACGTTGAGGGTGCCTTGGCCGCCGAACAGCGGCCAGGTGTGCAGCGGGATGTCCCAGGCCCCGGTTGACACGAGGACGACGTCGACCGGCAGGTCCGCGGGGTGGCCCTGCGTCCCGGCGGGGAAGCGGACGTAGCTGGCCAGGCGGCCGTCGGGGGAGAGATGCGGGAACCAGTCCACGGTGCCGCTTGTGAGGAGCTGCTCGAAACCTGTTCCGTCCACCCGGACGCGTGCGAGTTGGGCGTGGCCCGGCTCCGTGCTGAAGGACTCCGTGTTCAGGTACAGCCATATTCCGTCCGGGGAATACTCGGGCCCGTCACAGTGGCCGGGCCCGACGTCCACGGTGGCGGAAGCACCGCCGTCGGAAGCCATGGTCATGAGGCGCCCCGGACGGGTGAAGTCTCCGTCCTCGATTCCCACGTAGGCCAGCTCCTTTCCGTCCGGGCTGACGCCGTGGAGGAAGTGGAAGGAACCGTCGTCCGCGGTGATGCGCGTCGCGGCGCCGCCCGCGAGTGGGGCGCGGTAGATGTGGCCGTCGTTCGCGGAAAGGTAGATGGTTTCGCCGTCGGGTGCCAGGACGTGGTCGTTGTTCAGGTCGGGGACGCCGGTGAGCCTGACCTCCTCCAGCGAGCCGTCGGCCAGGCCCAGCCGCCAGAGCTTGCCGTTCCCGTTGAGGACCAGCGCCTGGCCGTCGACGGTCCAGTTGGGGGCCTCGAGCAGCAGCCGGTCCGTGGCGTAGAAGAGCCTCGATTCCCCGGCGGCCGAGACAATCCACACTTCGCAGCGCTGGCCCGGTTGAAGCCTGCGCATCGGTTCAGTCCTTGGAACTGAAGGCGGCGTCGAAGCTGGTTTGGGAGGCGGGGAAGTCGTATTTCTTGAGTGCTGCGAGGGCTTCGGGGGCGCCATGGAGGCGGTCCATGCCGGCGTCTTCCCATTCGATGCTGATGGGGCCGTTGTAGCCGATGGCGGAGAGGGCCCTGAAGGAGGCTTCCCAGGGGACGTCTCCGCGGCCTGCGGAGACGAAGTCCCAGCCGCGGCGGGGGTCGCCCCAGGGCAGGTGGGAGCCGAGGACGGTGTTGCGTCCGGTCTGGCGGATCTTGGTGTCTTTGCAGTCCACGTGGTAGATCCGGTCCTTGAAGTCCCAGATGAAGGAGACGGGGTCGATGCCCTGCCACATCATGTGGGAGGGGTCCCAGTTCAGGCCGAACGCTTCGCGGTGGCCGATGGCCTCAAGGGTGCGGACGGTGGTCCAGTAGTCGTAGGCGATCTCGGAGGGGTGGACTTCGTGGGCGAAGCGGACGCCGTTTTCGTCGAAGACGTCCAGGATGGGGTTCCAGCGGTCCGCGAAGTCCTGGTAGCCGGCGTCGATGACTTTTTCGGGGACGGGCGGGAACATGGCGACGTATTGCCAGATGGAGGAGCCGGTGAACCCGACGACGGTGTCCACGCCCAGTGCTTTGGCGAGCCGGGCGGTGTGCTTCATTTCCTCGGCGGCGCGTTGGCGGACGCCTTCGGGGTCGCCGTCGCCCCAGACCTTGGATCCGACGATGGCCTGGTGGCGGAAATCGATGGGGTCATCGCAGACGGCCTGGCCTTTGAGGTGGTTGGAGATGGCCCAGACTTTGAGGTTGTACTTGTCCAGGAGCTCGAGTTTGGACTCGACGTAGCCGGGTTCGTCCCAGCGCCAGGCGTCCAGGTGGTCGCCGGAGACGGCGATCTCCAGGCCGTCGTAACCCCAGCCGGACGCGAGCCTGGCGACTTCCTCGAAGGGCAGGTCGGCCCACTGGCCGGTGAACAGGGTGAACGGGCGGGGCATGTCAGGCTCCTAGGGGGTCGGTGGTGGTGCCGGATGGGGTGGGGGAGGGCAGCTGGATGAGGGCACTTTTCGCGGCGGCCGATTCCTCCACGGCGTTGAGGATGTACTGGACGTTCAGGCCTTCTTCGAACGACGGCGAGGGCTGGGTTCCGTCCTGGATGGCGGTGAGGAAGTCCCGGACCTGGTGGGTGAAGGTGTGTTCCCAGCCGATGATGTGCCCCTGCGGCCACCAGGCTGCCAGGTAGGGGTGGTCGGGTTCGTTGACCAGGATGCGGCGGAAGCCCTGCTCCCGGACCGGGGCGGTGGCGTCCAGGAAGCCGAGTTCGTTGAGGTTTTCCAGGTCGAACAGGAAGGTGCCCTTGTCGCCGTAGACCTCGATCTGCAGGGAGTTCTTCCTGCCGGTGGCCACCCGGGAAACCTCGACTGAGGCGATGGCCCCGGAGGCGAGGGACAGCGTGGCCCAGGCGGCGTCGTCGACCGTCACATCTTCGGTGCCCTCCGCTCCGGGGCGCCGGCCCACGAAGGTGTGCAGCCGGCCGCTGGCCTCGGTGACCTGGTCCCCGAGGAGGAACAGGACCTGGTCGATGGCGTGGGAGGCGATGTCGCCGAGGGCGCCGGACCCGGCTGTTTCCTTCCGCAGCCGCCAGGTCATGGGGGCCTGGGCGTCGGCCAGCCAGTCCTGCAGGTAGGCGGCGCGGACGTGCCGGACGGTGCCCAGGCGGCCCTCGCTGATCAGCTCCTTCGCGAGGGCGAGGGCGGGGACGCGGCGGTAGTTGAAGCCGATCATCGACTGCACTCCCCGGGCGCGGGCCTTGGCGGCCGCGGCGGTCATGAGTTCGGCCTCGGCCAGGGTGTTGGCCAGCGGTTTTTCCACCAGGACGTGCTTGCCTGCCTCCAGGGCGGCGACGGCGATTTCGGCGTGCATCCAGCCCGGGGCGCAGATGTCCACGATGTCGATGTCATCCCGGCTGATGACGGTGCGCCAGTCCGTTGCGGACTCGGCCCAGCCGTACCGGGCAGCGGCCTCGGCGACCGCCCCGGCGTCCCGGCCCACGAGGACTTTCTGCTCGAAGGCCGGGACGTCGAAGAAGCTGGCCACGTTCCGCCACGCGTTGGAATGGGCCTTGCCCATGAAGGCGTAACCGATGGCGGCGACACCCAAAGGGCGGGAGGCCGGGCGCGAAGCCGGGGATTCGGTCGGGTGTGCGGGTGTGGTCATGATGCGTTCCTGCGTGCTTCCTGCTTGCTGGAGGGGTGTAGCGGGGTCAGAGGGTGTCGGTTTCCGGGGCCCAGTCCTCGGGGAGGGCCGCGGCTGCCGGTGCCGAGCTTTCGACGTCGACGAACGTGCCCGAGTCGATGGATTCGCTGATGGAGACCATCGTGTCCAGCACGTGGTAGGCGAGGTCGCCGGTGGCGCGGTGCGGGACCCCGGCGCGGATCGAGCGTGCCATGTCCAGCACGCCCATGCCCCGCCCGTTCGCCGGGCCGGTGGCCGGGATCGTGGTCCAGTCCTCGTCGCCGGCGCGCCACAGCTTGATGTCGCCGGTGAAGTAGTTCGGGTCCGGCAGCGAGAGGGTGGCCTCGGTGCCGGTGATCTCCACGAAGCCCATCCGGGTCCGCGGGGACTCGAACGAGAAGACGCTGTGCGAGGAGGCGCCGGACTCGAACTGCGCCATCGCCGAGACGTGGGTGGGTACCTCGACGCTGAATTCCTCGCCTGCCTTGGGGCCGGAACCGATGACGCGTACGTCCTTGGCCTTGGATCCGACGGCGGCCACCTTGCGGATGGAGCCGAAGGCCTGGACCAGGGTGGTGAGGTAGTACGGACCCATGTCGAACAGGGGGCCGGCGCCGTGCTGGAAGAGGAAAGCCGGGTTGGGGTGCCAGGACTCCGGGCCGGGGGTCTGGAACGTGGTCATCGCCGTCAGCGGGGTGCCGATGTCGCCGCGCTGGATCAACCGCAGGGCGGTCTGGATCCCGGCGCCGAGGAACGTGTCCGGGGCGCAGCCCAGGCGGATACCGGCCGTGTCGGCGGTCTTGAGCAGGCCCAGGCCGGACTCCCGGTCCAGGCTGAACGGTTTTTCGGTCCAGACGTGCTTGCCCGCGTTGACCGCCGCGGTGGCCACCTCCACGTGGGCGGCGGGGATGGTCAGGTTGACGATGATTTCGACGTCGGGGTGGTTCAGTGCCTTCTCCACCCCGCCCCACTCGGGGATGCCGTATTCCTTGGCGCGGGCCTCGGCGGCGTCCTCGAAGAGGTCGGCGATGACGTGGACTTTCAGGTCCGGGAAGACGGTGAGGTTGTCCAGGTACTGCTTGCTGATGACCCCGGCGCCGATGACGGCGACGCCGACGGGGCCCTTGCGGGCGGATGCTGCGGGGGTGCTCACGCCGTTGCTCCTTCGGTGGTGGTGTTGCCAGTGTTGCTGGTCAGGAAGGACAGGCTATGGGCGATGCCCTCGAAGATGTCGCCGGAGTAGTCGTCGAACTCCACCACGCCCACCTCCAGGGACTTTGCCGCGGCGATCACGTCAAGGACGGGCACCTTGCCCTGGCCGGCGGGCTGCTGCGCCTTGTTGTCCTTGTTCAGCGGGCCATCCTTGATGTGGATGAACTTGACCCGGTCACCCAGCCTGCCCAGCAGGTCCACGGGGTCCTGGCCGCCCACGGCAGCCCAGTAGGTATCCACCTCCAACACCAGTTCCGGATCCAGCAGGCTCTCAAAGTACTCCAGCGCGCTGCGGCCCTCAATGCTGGACTCCAGCTCCCAGGCGTGGTTGTGGTATCCCACGCGGATGCCGTACTCCGCGCCCTTCTTCGCGGCCGCGTTCAGCTTTGCGGCCGTGGCCTGGATGTCCCCGGCGTTCTGCCAGTGCTCGGCCGGCAGGAAGGGGTCGATCACCGTGCTGATGCCCAGTTCCCTCGCCGCCGCGAAGATCTCGTCCTGGTCCTGGCTCAGCAGCGGGGCGTGCCCGGACGGCGCGGTGAGGCCGTTCTCCTTCAGGGCCGCGCCAAGCTCCGCGGCGGTGGCAACGAAGTTGTAGGGCTCCACCTGGGTAAAGCCGATCTGAGCCACCTTCCTGATGGTGCCGGGAAGGTCCTCGGCGATGGCGTTGCGGAGGGTGTACAGCTGCAGCGAGTAAGACATCGGTTTCCTTTGTGGAGTGGTTGTTCGGAGGAAGAGGGGTCAGGCGCTGGCGGGTGGTCTCCCCTACAGGATCACTGCGGCTGATGTCCGGCATCGGAACCGTCGATGTGCCCTGAATCACAACCTAGAACCACTTTTGACGGGCGTCAAGCAAAAGTTGTTTGTGTCGCGTTACAGTTCTGCCGTGATGACAGCAGGAAGTTTGGATGTTATGACTTAGACATGACTCAAGGGACAGGTAAGCAGGCCGGAAAAGACTCCGACGTCGGCAGCCTGTCGCGTGCCGGGGACCTCTTCCAGCTCCTGCGCGACGGCAAGGCCCGCACCCGTGCCGAGCTGGCCCTGAGCACGGGCCTGGCGCGCTCCACCGTCGCCTCCCGGATCGACGCGCTGATGTCCTCGGGCCTGGTGGGCCCCGCCGGCGAGGCGCTCTCCAGCGGCGGCAGGCCGCCGTCGCGCTTTGCCTTCAACCCGTCCGCCCGCCTGGTGCTGGCGGTGGACGTGGGGGCGACGCACGTGATCGTGGCGGTCACCGACCTCGGCGGGAAGATCCTGGCGGAGCACCGGCTGGCCCAGCAGGTGGCCGACGGCCCGGAAGCGGTCCTGGACCAGGTGGTGGCGCAGGGCAAGGAGCTGCTGGCGTCCGCGGGGCGCAGCGTTGCCGAACTCGCCGGAATCGGCATCGGGCTGCCCGGCCCCGTGGAGCACGGCACCGGCAAGCCAGTGAAGCCCCCGATCATGCCCGGCTGGGACGGGTTCGACGTCGTCAGCTACGTCCAGCGGTCGCTGCCGGTCCATGTCCTGGTGGACAACGACGTCAACATCATGGCGCTGGGGGAGCAGACAGCGCACTGGCCCGAGCACGGCAACTTCTTCTTCGTGAAGGTGGCCACCGGCATCGGCTCCGGCATCATCAGCAGCGGCAAACTGCAGCGCGGTGCCAACGGCACGGCCGGCGACCTGGGGCACGTCCAGGTGGCGCGGGGCGGTGATGTCCTGTGTGCCTGCGGAAACTACGGGTGCCTGGAGGCGCTGGCGTCCGGGCCCGCCGTCGCCCGTTTCCTGCATGGCCAGGGGCTGGACGTGTCCAGGGGCGCCGACGTGCTCCGGCTGGCCGCCGACGGAAACCTGCAGGCCATCCAGGCGCTGCGCCAGGCGGGCCGGGATATTGGTGAGGTGCTCGCCACCGTGGTGAACCTGCTCAACCCGTCCGTCATTGTGGTGGGCGGCAGCATGGGCGAGACCGGCGAGCACCTGGTGGCCGGCATCCGCGAGGTGGTGTACCGGCGCTCCCCGCCGCTGGCCACCTCGCACCTGCGCATCAGCGTCTCCCGGGCGGGCAGCCAGGCGGCGGTCCTGGGGGCGAGCCAGCTGGTGACCCAGCACGTCCTGTCCCCGGCCGTCATCGAAGCCACGCTCGCCGGCGCCATGGCGGGCTGACACCCGGGCCTTTCCGCCCGGGCGCCAGGTTCCGCGCCCTTAGGCTGGCTTTGGCGCTCCCAGGCTTCGGGGCTCCTGGGCTTCGGCGTCCGGTGCGGGCGCCTCGGTCAGCAGCAGCGCGGTGCCGCCGTAGGCGGGCAGTTCGAGGAAGAAGCTGTGCAGGTCGTCCACCTGCCCCACGGCTTCGCCGCTGAACAGGTCCCGGACGTTGGTGCCGGAGGGCAGCTCGTTGGACTGGATGCTGCCGGCGATGTCCTGCCCGGAGAAGTTCAGCGCCGTAACCTGCAGGGCCCCGTCCTTCAGCCGGTTGACCAGCACCAGCGCACCCCGGTTGGAAACCTCCGGAACATCGAGCAGCGTGCCGGTGGCGATGCCGTTCTCCTCGCGGACGGCGAGGATCCGCTGCAGCCGCCGGGCAAAGGAGTTGGGGTCCTGCAGCTGCTCCGGCAACGGTCCGTAGAGGCTCCGCGCGCGGGGCATGCCCGCCGAGGACGTGGTGGCGTCCGGGCTGGTTCCCATCAGGTCGTGGGCGCCGCGGTTGATCCACCGGGTGTCGCCCTGCGCCGTCAGTTCCCGGACGCTGCTGCGGTCCAGGGCCATGATGCCCGTCAGGTCCCAGCCGGACAGCGCGAAGACGCCGGGCTGCAGGGCGTTGTACATCGCCAGCAGCAGGTGGACGTCCCGGATCCGGGCTTCCTGCTCGGGGGATACAGCGGCAGGATCCTTGATCCCCAGCGCGGCCATGATGAAGCTGACCGTGGTGCAGGCGATGCCGTTGGTGGTGAACACGGCGTTGTACGGCCCGTTTTCGCCGGTCAGCCTGTCGCGCAGGGTCTGCTGGACCTGTTCGGCGAGCTCCCCGCCGGTGAGTTCCTCGCCGTTGAGCTCGAATATCTCATCCCGGTGCCCGGCGGCGAAGTGGAGGAGCTCATAGGTGAGTTCGTCGTGGTTCTGCAGGGCGTGGACCAGCGAGGCCTGGTCCACCCCGATCTCCATGGACAGGCGAAGCGTCAGCCGCAGGAATTCGGTGTCGGCGGTGACCAGGGAGTAGTGGTACGCCGGCCGGGTGATGAAGTCGTAGGAGAGGTCAGGCCCGGATTCGGAGGTTGCCTTGATGTCGTCGATGGTGAGGTTCAGTTCCTGGAAGGAGAACCCGCCCACCTTGCGGATCATGGAGCCGATGAGCTGGTTGGCGGCCTCGGACAACGGGTGCCCCTCGGACCAGCCGGGCTGTTCCTCGGCGCTCTTTTCCACCCCCAGGAACCCGTTCGCGTCCAGCCGGAGCGCACCGGTGCCCAGGTCCACCAGGGAGTGCAGGGCGTCGCCCACCACCAGGCGCATCCCGGCGAAGGTGGGATCCAGCCAGTTGATGGAGGGCTGGCCGGCCTTGAAGTAGTGGAGGTAGACCCAGCGCCGGGTCTTGCCCGTGGTATCCACGATGGGCCGGGTGGCGCTCCAGTTGGTTTCCTTCACTCCGGGTTCATAGAAGATGACCCGCTGCAGCCGGCCGATGATGTAGCCGGCCTTCTGCAGCGCCTGCTCTGAGTCGGGGCTGAGGTTGACCGAGTCGGCGCCCTCCGGGACGTCCGGAAGCAGGTTCCAGTCCTCTTCCGGGATGTCCACCATGTGGTAGATGCCGGGGTAGTCCCGGAAATTCATTTCGGCCAGGCGAAAGTCTGCGCCCTTGCCGGTGTGACCGGGGACGATGTCGTCGATCACCGTGCCATCGTGTTCCGCGGCCACCTCGCACATCCGGCGGAACTCGTCCTCGGTGCCGAACACGGGGTCGATGGCCATGCTGATGCGGTCGAAGTGGCCGTCCACGCTGGGGGTGTGGGACCAGCCGCTGATGCCGCCGGCAAGCTTCACGGGGCCGGTGTGGATTCCGCGGATGCCGATTTCGCGGAAGGCCTTCCACATCGCGGGGTCGCCCAGGGCCGAGAGGAACGACTGGCCGGTGCGGGTGATGAAGGACAGCGGGTAGGCGGTGAACCATACGGAGGCTCGTTCGACGGCGGCCCGCGGGTTCGGGTGGGCATAGGAGTTTTGCCACATGCTGGCCTGCCCGGACAGCTGCCGCGCCAGCGTATTGGCGTCCCCCAGCATGGCCTGGTTGCGCAGCCATTCCACGTACGCCGCGTTCCGTCCGTCGAATTCGAAGGACGGCCGGTCGCCGACGAACTGCCGCCGGCGCGCGATGGGCCTCAGGGCCTTCGGGCGGGCTGCGAAGAACTGCTCATCGAAGGTGGCATCCAGCTCCGCTGCCGGCTCGGCCGCGTTCTGCTCCACTTCCGCATTACCCGCGGCGGCATCCGATTCAGAAATGCGCTCGCTGGTATCAGGTTCCCGCATAAGCTCCTCTTTCCCTTGCTCGTTTCCGTGCTGGCGTGGATGCTTCCAAACCCCTGTCCAGGCAAAACGTACCCATGTGGACAGGGACTATTCGGCGTTCCCTCTCCCGATGCTACTGCCCGGGCCCGTGGCGGAAGCAAGCATGCGGGGCGCGGCTACAAGAAGCTTTCGCCGATCTCCCTGCCGATCTGCCGCAGGAGCGCCGCCGAGAGCGCGGGGTCCCGGGAGGAGTCCCGGTCGGTGTAATCAGCCAGGGTGTAAACCCCGGACAGTGCCATTTCGGACCACCGCCCGCGCGGCAGGAGCGAGCGGCCCGCGACGGCGATGACCGGCCGGGTGCCGGAGCGGCGGGCCACCGCGGCGGGGAGTTTGCCGGACAGGGTTTGTTCGTCGATGCTGCCTTCCCCGGTGACGACGAGGTCGCAGGTGTCCGTACGGGAGTCGAAGTCCAGCAGGTCCAGGAAGTAGTCGGCCCCTGACACCTGTGTTGCCCCGAGCAGGAGGCACGCGTAACCGATGCCCCCGGCGCTTCCCGCGCCCTCGCGGTGGGCCAGCCCAACGGGGGCGGTGCCTGCCTCTGCCAGGGTGGCGGCGAAGTGCCGCAGGCCCTCGTCCAGAAGTGCGACGTCGTCCCGGGAGGCGCCCTTCTGGGGGCCGAAGACGGCCGGTGCGCCGGTGGGGCCGTGCAGCGGATTGCGGACATCGCTGGCGACGATGAGTTCCGTGTCCTCCAGCCCCGGGACGGTTGTGCGGTGGACGGAACGGATGTGCGTCAGGGCCCGCCCGCTGCCGCGCAGCCAGCCGCCTTCGGCGTTGTGGAAGCTGAAGCCGAGGGCGGTGAGCATCCCCATGCCGCCGTCCGTGCAGGCACTCCCACCGAGCGCCAGCACAATGCGGGCGGGGTTGAGGCTGAGGGCGAACAGGATGGCTTCGCCGAAGCCGCGGCTGGAGGACTCGAGCGGCTGGAGCCCTCCGGACGGCAGGAGGGCCAGGCCGCACGTGTTCGCCACCTCGACCACGGCTGTGGTGCCGTCGAAGGCAATGTCGGCCTGGACGGGCTGCCCGGTGGGGCCGCTGACGGTGCAGCTGCGGCGGCCGAAGCCGGAGGCGACGGCGGCGTCCACGCTGCCGTCGCCTCCGTCCGCCAGCGGAAGGAGGTCGCAGTGCACGGTAGCAGGGCCGGTGGCTGAGCGGAGCCCGGCGGCCAGTGCGTCGGCAACTTCGCGGGCGGTGAGGCTGCCTTTGAACTTATCGGGGGCGATGAGGGCCCGTACGGTTTTCGGGGCGGTGGTGGCTGGCATGTCAGACGGTCTCGGAGTAGGCGGGGCGGCGGTCGGCAGGGAGGGAATGGTCGACGCCGTGCCCGCCGTTGGCGCGGCCGGGCACCTGGTGGAGATCGTCGTCGGAATCCCCGGCGTGCCCGGACGCCCCTGTTGCCGGGGCGGGCAGCGGCTCCACGGTTTCGCCGGCGAAGACGCGGCGGACGCGGTCTGCGTCGAGGGTGCGGTCCCACCAGGCGATGAACAAGGTGGCGACGGCGTTGCCGGTGAAGTTGACCAGGGCGCGGCACTCGGACATGAACTTGTCGATGCCGAAGATGAGCATGATGCCTGCCGCGGGGATGGTGCCGATGGTGGCCAGGGTGGCGGTGAGGGCGATGAAGCCGCCGCCCGCCACGCCGGCCGCGCCCTTGGAGGTGAGCAGCATGACCGCGAGCAGGCCCAGCTGCTGGCCGATGGTCAGGTTGGTGTTGGTGGCCTGGGCGATGTAGAGGGCTGCCAGGGACAGGTAGATGGCGGCGCCGTCGAGGTTGAAGCTGTACCCGGTGGGGACCACGAGGCCGACGGTTTCCTTCTTGACGCCGGCGTGCTCGAGCTTGCGCATCAGGCCGGGCAGCGCCGGTTCGGCGGTGGAGGTGCCCAGGATGAGCATGTATTCCTCCTTGAGGTGCCGGATCATGGTGAAGATGTTCAGCTTCAGGAACGCCATGACCGAGCCGAGGACCACTACGACGAACAGGATGGACGTGACGTAGAACAGGGCGATGAGCCCGCCCATGCTGGTCAGGGACGAGACGCCGTACTTGCCCACGGCGTAGGCCATGGCGCCGAACGCGCCCAGGGGTGCGGCTTTCATGATGAAGCTGAGGATCTTGAACATGACCCCGGTGAGCCGTTGAACACCGTCAAGGACCGGAGCGCCCACCGTGCCGATGGCGTTCAGCGCGATGCCGAAGACCACCGCGATGAAGATGATCTGGAGGATGTCACCGTCGACGAAGGGCCCGGCGATGCTGTTGGGGATGATGTGGGTGATGAACTGCCACCACTCCTGGTGCTGGCCGGCGTCGATCAGCTTGGCAGCGGAGTCGGAGGTCTTGATGTTGCCGGGGTCGGCGTTGACGCCGTCGCCGAGGCGGAAGATGTTGATGGCCACCAGCCCGAAGGCCAAGGCGCAGATGGTGCCGATCTGGAAATAGGTGAGCGCCTTCAGCCCGGTCATCCCGACTTTCTTCAGGTCGGCGACGCTGGCGATGCCGCCCACGATGGTGAGGAAGACGATGGGGCCGATGAGCATCTTCATCGCGTTGACGAAGGTGGTCCCGATGGGTTCCATGGCGATGCCGGTGGCGGGGGCGAGCCAGCCGACCAGGATGCCGATGACGATGGCCGTGAGGACCCAGAAGTAAAGCTGGCGGTACCAGCGGGTTTTCGGCGCCGCTGTTGCAGCTGCGGCGGTGCTGTGGTGATCCATGATTCCTACCTCATTGTGGAATGTGGGGGATGTTCTGAAGAAAGAATGGTGCGGGGCGGACGGCGGTACTGCTTCACCGCCCGCCCCGTGCTTTGCTTCGGCACCGGTTGGCAGCGCCTTCGGGTAGTGCTTGTTTTAGACGGATGCCGGAGCGAGCGTCAGGGCGTTGATGATGGCGTCGGTGACGTCCTCGGTGGCGGCGTCGCCGCCGACGTCACGGGTCAGGTGCCCGGAACCGGTGGCCGCTTCGATGGCTGCTTCGACGCGGCGGGCTTCCCCGTGCAGGCCGAAGTGGTCCAGCATCAGGGCCGCGCTGGCGATCGCGCCGATCGGGTTGCTGATGCCCTGGCCGGCGATGTCCGGCGCGGAGCCGTGGACCGGTTCGAACATGGACGGGAAGCGGCGCTCCGGGTTCAGGTTGGCGCTGGCGGCGAGGCCGAGGCTGCCGGCCAGGGCGGAGCCGAGGTCGGAGAGGATGTCGGCGTTCAGGTTGGAGGCCACCACCACGGACAGGTCCTCGGGCTTGAGGATGAACTTGGCACTCATGGCGTCCACCAGGACGCTTTCGGTCTGCACGTCCGGGTAGTCCAGGGCCACGCGGTTGAAGACTTCGTCCCACAGGACCATGCCGTACTGCTGGGCGTTGGACTTGGTGACGGAGGAGACCTTCTTGACGGTGCGGGTCCGGGCCAGGTCGAACGCGAAGCGGATGATGCGTTCGCAGCCCTTCTCGGTGAACAGCGCCGTCTGCAGGGCTACCTCGTTGCCGGGGCCGCGGCCGCTGAGGTTGCGTCCGCCCAGGCCCGCGTACTCACCTTCGCTGTTTTCGCGGACCACCACCCAGTCCAGCTCGGTGTGGTCGGCCTTGCGCAGCGGGGACTGGACGCCGGGGAGGAACTTCACGGGGCGGATGTTGGCCCACTGGTCGAAGTTCTGGGTGATGTTCAGGCGCAGGCCCCACAGGCTGATGTGGTCCGGGACGTTTTCCCAGCCGACGGCGCCGAAGTAGATGGCATCGAAGTCCTTCAGGGCGTCCAGGCCCTTGGGGTCCATCATCTGGCCGGTCCGGGCGTAGTACTCGCAGCCCCAGGGGAACTCGGTCCAGTCGAAGGCGAATCTGCCGTCCGAGTTTTGGGCCAGGGCGTCCAGGACGCGGCGGCCTGCTGCAACGACTTCCTTCCCGACGCCGTCGGCGGGGATCGAAGCGATGCTGAATGTCTGGGTGGCGCTCAAGTGCCTACCTCCTCGTTGAGTATGGGCAGCGTGCGGGGATGTCGCCCGGGTCACACTGTTTTCTTCCTCTTCAAGTAGACGGGCGGGGCTGCCTGCGCGTCCAAGACCAAGATTCGATCCGGCAAATAGGCTGCGCCTATCAGTCGGTTGGCACATCCGCGTGGTCTCTGGCGACCTGGAGGAACGCGCGGGCGGCAGGGGTGAGATCGTCCTTGCGGCTCAGGATGGCCACTTCCAGGTGGGATACCGGTTCGAGCAGCAGGGTCCGCAGCCCGGATTCATGGGCCAGCGGGGCCCACGAGGACGGCATGACGGCGTGCCCCACACCGGCGAGCACGAGCGGAAGGATCGAGGTGCGGTGTGCTGCCTCCACCACGATCTCGGCCTTGACTCCGTGGGCGAGGGCGTCGTCCACCAGCGATCGCATCAAGGAGCCACGCTGGCTCGCGATGAGCCGGTGCCCGGCCAGGTCCCCGCGCCCGATGGCGTCCCCGGGTCCGAACGTGTCCGCCTGCGGGTTGACGATCAGGATCAGCGGCTGGCGCTCCAGCTGCAGCACTTCCACTCCGGGCACGCGGATTGGGGTTGGGGAACCGGCCAGCCCGATCTCGGTGCTTCCGCTGCGCACGGATTCGATAACCTCCTCCGGTGTGAAGGCTGCCTCGACGTTCAGCCTGACGGACGGGTAGGACCGGGTGAAAGCGGCGATCATCGACGTCAGGGGCTCAATGCCGGGGGACGGCATGGTGATGATGTCCAGCCGGCCGCTGCGGATTCCGCGCAGCGCCTGCACCGCGGATTGCGCCGCGTCCAGGTCGCGCATCACCAGCCGGGCCGGACCCACCAGCTCCTTGCCGGCGTCGCTGAGGACAGCCCGGCGGCCGATGCGGTGGAACAGCGGCACGCCCAGTTCCTTTTCCAGCCCGGCAATCGTCTGCGACAGTGACGGCTGGGCGATCAGCAGATGCTCTGCCGCACGGTTGAATCCGCCGTGGTCAACGACGGCCAGGAAGTATTTCAGTTTCCGGGTGTCCAAACGGTGCTCCTGCTCCGGCCTGCCCCGTCGTGCCACGGGGGCAGCACGTGGAAGAACGCGGTTGCGCTGCGCCTGAAGCCTATACAGGCCAGGCCGGTTCGGCGAATCCCCCCATCCCCCTAAATGCTGGATTTATCCATCTTCGCCCGCTGTCCGGACGTATTCTTATAAGGAGGTTTTGCAGTGGGCCGAAGCGCTTTTCACCAAGGCTGGAACATGGCCGCTGAACCTTCGGGGCAGGTTGGCTGGGGACCGCTTCCAGTTCCACCGGAGCCGGTTTACGACAGCAAGGATGTCGAAACCTACCTCTGGGAAGTCGCGCATGACTTCATGAGGGACATCAAGGGTGACCGCCGGGGCATCGGCTGGGCCGCCACCCTCTTCCGGCTTGGAAAGGCGCGCACGCTCGCGGCCAGCACGGAACAGGCGCGGGACGCCGACCGGGAGCAGTGCTCGTTCGCGGACGGCCCGCTGATGGAAGCGATGCGCACCGGGGAGTTCGTGGTGGTCTCGGACCTCAGCCGCGACCGCCGCTGGCCGGGGTACGCCAGTGTGGCCGCCGGCCATGGCGTGCAGTCCCTGCTGTCGGTGCCCGTTCTCACCGAAGGCGCCACCAGCGCCGCCATCACGTTCTACGCGCCGGAGCCGCACGCCTTTACCAGCGATGACCTGGTGTCCATCCAGAACTATGCCCGGCAGATGGCCCGGGCCCTGCGCGTCGTGGTCCGAGTGGCCGAACGCGCGGAAACCACGGCGGGACTCGCCGTCGTGCAAAGTTCGCTGGTCCTGGTGGATCTGGCCGTGCGCAGCCTCATGAATGAATACGGCCTGACCCGGGAGGGCGCGCTGCGCTTCCTCCAGACCCAGGCTGTGCATCACGAGATTGACCTCCGGGACGCAGCATTGAACGTCGTCGCCCCGGGCGGGTTGGGCCCTGGCGGCGCGCAGGCTTCGGGGCCGGGGCAGGAAACGTACGACGGCGTCACGGAACTTCCGCGGCCGTCGGCGGCGGGGCGGGACCTTCCAACAGGAACGTCGCCCCGCAAGGGCGGTGCGGCGGAGGCAGAACCCCCGCGCGCCGCGGAAGGGAGGACGGCATGACCATCGAAGAGCAGGACGTGCAGGCCGGTGCCGGCCCCGCGGACAGGCACCCCTGGCACCGTTTCGTTGCCTTGGGCGACTCGTACACCGAGGGGGTGGGCGACCCCGAGCCACGGAGCCTTGGCGGCCTTCGTGGCTGGGCCGACCGGGTGGCGGAGGAACTGACCGCCGGGCAGGCGGATTTCGCGTACGCCAACCTGGCCATCCGCGGACTGCTGCTGCGGCAGATCCTGGACGGGCAGCTGGCCGCCGCGCTGGCCCTGAAGCCGGACCTGGTTGCCATCGCGGCGGGCGGCAACGACATCATCTTCAAGCACGGCGACCCCGACAGGCTCGCCGGAAAGCTCGACCAGGCCATCGGCACCCTGGCAGCCACGGGGGCCACCGTGCTCCTTTTCGCGGGCCCGGACTGGGGCAACACGCCGGTCTTCAGCACCGTCCGCGGACGCGTGGCGATCTACAACGAGCACCTGCATACGATCGGGGCACGCCACCACGCCATCATGGTGGACCTGTGGTGCCTGCCGGAACTGCAGCACGCGCTGATGTGGGACCCGGACCGGCTGCACCTGTCCCCGCTGGGCCACCACGCCGTGGCGGTGGCCACGCTCAATGCCCTTGGCGTGCCGCACACGCTCGAACCGCTGCAGCCCCGGCCGCTTCCTGCGCACGGCTGGAAGCAGGCCCGCGCCGAAGACCTGGTGTGGGTGCGGCAATACTTCGTGCCGTGGGTGCTGAAGCAGCTGCGTCCGCATCCCGCGGCGGCGTCGCTGGCGGCCAAGCGGCCACAGCCCGGTCCCGTGTTTGGGTTGGGCCTGCCGGGCCCCTTCCCGGCCGGGCACCCGGCCGTGGGCCAGGCGCCCGGAAGGGCCGGCACACTGGAACCCGGCGCACCCGCGCCCGGCACGGCTCAGGGAGTAGTGCAGGGGGCCGCGCAGGGCGTGGTGATGGGCGAGGTGGCCTGAGCGGGGTCAGCGCTTCTTCGGAGCCCGCTTGGCGGCGGCGTTCATCGCGGCCTTAACAGCCGGTGGCAGCCCCGACTGCTCGGTCTCCGGCTCGGCCACGCTTCCGCGCGCCTTCGCGATGGCCCGCATGCCGTGGTAGATCACCAGGGCCGCGGCGGACCCCAGGGCGATGCCGTTGAACTTGAGGTCGCCGGCGGTCCAGGTGTAGTCGGCAATGCCGATCACCAGGGCAACGGCGGCGGTGGTCAGGTTCACCGGGTTGGAGAAGTTCACCTTGTTCTGCACCCAGATCTTCACGCCCAGGACGCCGATCATCCCGTACAGCATGGTCGCCGCGCCGCCCAGCACGCCCGGCGGGACGGTGGCGATCAGCTCACCGAATTTGGGCGAGAAGCTCAGCAGGATGGCGAAGATGCCGGCCACCCAGTAGGCCGCCGTCGAATAGACCTTGGTAGCTGCCATGACGCCGATGTTCTCGGCGTACGTGGTGGTGCCGGAGCCGCCGCCGAACCCGGCCAGCACCGTGGCCGCGCCGTCTGCCATCAGCGCGCGCCCGGAGACGCCGTCGAGGTTCTGGCCCGTCATGGCCGCCACCGATTTCACGTGGCCGATGTTCTCGGCCACCAGCACCAGGACCACGGGCACGAAGAGGCCCAGCACGCCGATATGGAATTCGGGGGTCTGGAAGTGCGGCAGGCCCACCCAGGCGGCGGCGTCCATCTTGTCGTACTTCACCTCGCCGCGGAGCATGGCCACGAGGTACCCCACCACCACGCCCGCCAGGATGCTGAGCCGGCCCAGGATCCCGCGGAACAGGACACTGACCAGGATGATGGTGGCCAGGGTGATGACGGCGGTGACGGGCGCGGCGTCGAAGTTCTGCCTGGCCGCGGGGGCAAGGTTCAAGCCGATCAGCGCCACGATGGCGCCGGTGACGATCGGCGGCATGAGCCGGTTGATCCACTCGGCGCCGAACTTCTGCACCACCGCGCCCACCAGCGCCAGGACGGCGCCGGCGAGCACCACCCCGCCGAGCGCTCCCGGGATCCCGAACTGCTGCTGGGAGGCCATGATGGGGGCGATGAACGCGAAGCTGGAGCCCAGGTAGCTGGGGATCCGGCCCTTGGTGATCACCAGGAACAGCAGGGTGCCGATGCCCGAGAAGAACAGCGTGGTGGCCGGTGGCATGCCGGTGATGATGGGAACCAGGAACGTGGCGCCGAACATCGCCACCACGTGCTGCATGCCCACGCCGATGGTCAGCGGCCAGGCCAGCCGCTCGTCCGGCGCCACGACGTGGCCGGGCCTGATGGTTTTGCCGGTGCCGTGCAGCTTCCATTTGATTCCGAGCATGCTCATGGGAAGGAATGCCTTTCAGGGGGTGCCGCGAGGGGGCGAAGATCAACTGGCTCCAAGAATACTCCCCAGCCTTCCGCCACGGTCCGCTGTGGCGAACGTCACCTGCCGTCACGGGAAGAGGCGCCGGGCGGTTGAAGTTGCAACTATGGAAAGCAACGACAGGCCACCCGGCAGCGGGGAGCCGCAGCGAAAGGTACGCGAATGACCATTGCCCACGAAGAAGCGGTTATCGATTCGGCAGCCGTTGACGCCATCTTCGCCCAGGCCCGCACCGCCAACTCCTTCACCGGCGAGGTGACCGAGGAGCAGGCCCAGGCCATCTACGAACTCACCAAGTTCGGCCCCACCGCCTTCAACTCCCAGCCGCTGCGCGTCACCTACGTCCGTTCGGACGAGGCCCGCGCCACCCTGGTGGATGCCCTGTCCAAGGGCAACCGGGCCAAGACGGCTTCCGCCCCGCTGGTGGCAATCCTCAGCTACGACACCGACTGGGCCGGCAAGTGGGACAGCTTCCTCCCCGGCTACAACGCCCCCAAGGCCATGTACGACGCCGATCCCGCGCTCGCCACGGCCACCGGCAACAACAACGCGCACCTGCAGGCCGGCTACTTCATCCTGGCCGTCCGCTCGCTCGGTTTCGCCGCCGGCCCCATGACCGGCGCGGACTTCGGTGCCATCGACGCCGCGTTCTTCCCGGCCGGCGACCAGAAGAGCTTCCTGGTGGTCAACATCGGCCAGCCCGGTGAGGACGCCTGGGGCGAGGCCAAGCCCAAGTTCTCCTACGACGACGCCGTCCGCACCGTCTAGCAGTTCCTTCAAAAACCGGACGCCCGCTCACTTTTGACGTCCTTCCAGCAAACGCCCGCTCACTCCAGTGAGCGGGCGTTTGCTGTTTCTCTACCAAAGGTGAGCGGGCGTTTGCTGTTTCTCTGCCAAAGGTGAGCGCGCGTTTGGGCTTTTAGGGCAGGGAGTGATGGGGCGTCCGGCGCGCGCGGTGGGAGACTGTGGCTATGCCGATGCGGAACCTGATTTTCGTGGCGTTCGTCGAGCCGGTGGCTGAGGGCCAGGTGTTCCCGCGCACGGACTGGCCGCTGCACATCACCCTGGTGAGGTTCGACGCCGGCGCCCCGGCAGGTGCGGACCCCGCCGGAACACTCGCGGGGCTGGCGGAGGCGCCCGCCAAAGCGGCGCTCGGCGCCGGCCTGAGGGTGGGGGAGGATGCAGGCTTCGGCCGGAACGGTTCCGTGCCCGTCAGCCTCGTCGACCCGCACCCGGCCCTGCAGACACTCCACGAACAGCTGGTGCAGGCGGCCCTGGACGCCGGCGGCAGGATCCTGACCCCGCGCCACACGCTCTCGGGCTACCGGCCCCACGTCTCCCACCATGTGGCCCCCGAAGCCGGCGTGAAGCGCCTCCACCAGGGCGACGCCGTCGTGCTTGACCGCATCGCCCTGGTGGACATGGCTCCCGACGGCGACCACACCATCCGCCGCGTCCTGCGGCTGTGGAGCCTCGAAGGCTGAGGCTAGGCGATGACGCTGTCCACGAGCGCCTTGGCCTCGGCCTGGACCTGCTTCAGGTGCTCCTCGCCCTTGAAGGACTCGGCGTAGATCTTGTACACGTCCTCGGTGCCGGAGGGGCGGGCGGCGAACCAGGCGTTCTCCGTGACCACCTTCAGACCGCCGATGGCCGCGCCGTTGCCGGGCGCCTCGGTGAGCTTGGCGGTGATCGCCTCGCCTGCCAGTTCGGTGGCGGTGACGTCGGCGGCGGAGAGCTTGCCCAGCTTCGCCTTCTGCTCACGCGTGGCGGCGGCGTCGATCCGGGCGTAGACGGGGGCGCCGAACTGGTCCGTCAGGCCCTTGTACAGCTGCGAGGGGGACTTGCCCGTGACCGCGGTGATCTCGGAGGCCAGCAGGGCCAGCAGGATGCCGTCCTTGTCCGTGGTCCAGACGCTGCCGTCCCGCTTGTTGAAGGAGGCGCCCGCGGATTCCTCGCCGCCGAACGCGCCCTCGCCGGAGAGCAGGCCGGGAACAAACCATTTGAAGCCCACGGGAACTTCCACGAGCTTGCGCCCCAGGCTTTCGGCCACGCGGTCGATGATCGAGGAGGACACCAGGGTCTTGCCCACCACGGAGTTGGGGTTCCAGCCGCTGCGGTTCCGGTACAGGTAGTCGATGGCGACGGCGAGGTAGTGGTTCGGGTTCATCAGGCCGCCGTCGGGGGTGACGATGCCGTGGCGGTCCGCGTCCGCGTCGTTGCCGGTGGCCACGTCAAAGGATGACCCGCCGTCGGACATCCGCTGGATCAGCGACGCCATGGCGGACGGCGACGAGCAGTCCATCCGGATCTTCTCGTCCCAGTCCAGGGTCATGAACGCCCACTGCGGGTCCACCACGGGGTTCACCACGGTGAGGTTGAGGTGGTGCCGCTCTGCGATCTCGCCCCAGTAGTCCACGGAGGCCCCGCCCATGGGGTCGGCGCCGATCCTTACCCCGGCGTTGCGGATGGCGTCCAGGTCCAGGACGGCGGGAAGGTCGTCCACGTAGCTGCTCAGGAAGTCGAACTTGCCGGTGGTGTCAGCGGCCTGGGCGTCCGCCAGCGGGATCCGCTTGACGCCGCGAAGCCCGTTCTCCAGCAGTTCGTTGGCGCGGTTGGCGATCCAGCCCGTGGCGTCGGAGTCAGCGGGGCCGCCGTGCGGGGGGTTGTACTTGAAGCCGCCGTCGGCCGGCGGGTTGTGGCTGGGCGTGACCACGATGCCGTCCGCCTGCGGGGCGCCCGGCGCGGCCTTGCGGTTGTAGGTGAGGATGGCGTGGCTCAGGGCCGGGGTGGGAGTGTAGCCGTGGCGGGCGTCGACGAGGACCTGGACGCCGTTGGCGGCCAGCACTTCCAGGGCCGAGTTCTGCGCCGGCTCGCTCAGGGCATGGGTGTCCTTGGCCAGGAACAGCGGGCCGGTGACGCCCTGCGCCGCCCGGTACTCCACGATCGCCTGGGTGATGGCGACGATGTGCTTTTCGTTGAAGGACGCCTTGAGGCTGGAGCCCCGGTGTCCGGAGGTGCCGAACACCACGCGCTGGCCTGGGTCGGCCAGGTCCGGTGAGATGTCGTAGTACGCGTCAAGGAGCGCAGTGATGTCAACAAGGTCCTGGGGTTGGGCAACTGTACCCGCGCGGCTAGCCATGGCTACAGCATGCCAGAACCTGGCAGGAGTCAAAACGGCGCGCCCAGAATCCGGACCCTGTGACACGCCATGACGATCGCCAACCAAGTAGTCCACCTGAGTACAGGGCCCGGAAAGTACTTATATACCCGCCGCCTGGCGCACTGCATACTTTCAAGAAAATCCGGGAAGACCACGAAAGCAACGGACGACGGCGGCCTGCCGCCGCCGTCCTGTCCGGCAGGGAAGCGGGGACGTCCGATGGGGGCAGGAGACGGGGCAGCGGAGCAGTCCAGGCTGGCGGCCGAGAGGGTTGCCAGGCTCAAGCGGCAGCTGGACCAGGCCGAGCGGTCCACGAAGGCGTGGGATGCAGGAGCCGTGGACGGGCGCGTGGTGGCCGACAAACTCAGCGAGCTGGTCCCGCGCGGCTGGTACGTCCTGCACGACGTCCATTGGCCGGGCCGCCCCAAAGCCAGCCTGGACCACGTCCTGGTGGGCCCGGGCGGCGTCGTCGTGGTGGCAGCGAAGAACTGGACCGGCGAGGTCCGGGTGGCGTCCGGCGTGTTGTGGCAGGGCCGCTATGCGCGGACCCAGGCGGTTGAAGGTGCGCTGGCCCAGTGCGCGGCCGTGGCCTCGGTGCTGAACCCGCCGCACCGGCGCCTGGTGCGGCCGCTGATCTGCATGGCCGCACAGCCCGATCTCTTCGGCATCACCAGTTCCGACGTTGCCGTGGCCGGTTCCCAGCGCCTTGTGGGAGCCATCGAAGCCTTGCCTTCCGTGCTGGACCAGCAGGCTGTGGTGGGGCTTTACGAGCACTTGGGCCAGCAGCTCACCCATGAACAGGAACCCGGCATTACGGCCCTGCGGAACATGCGCCCGGGAACCGTCGTCCGGCCGGCCGGTGCCCTGCCGCCCCGCGGGCCCCGCACGGACTCCGGCCCCGACGTGCCGGGCCCGGACGTCTCCCGCCCACAGGCTCCGGGGCCGGACGCATCCCGCCCGAAGGCGTCACGGCCGCATGCCCCCAATGCCGCGGAGCGGGACAGAAGCCGCAGCGGCAGCGTGGCCCGGCACCCGGCCGGACGGGCGTTGCCGAAAACGTCAGCGGCAGGAGCCGCAACCCCGGCAGGCTCAGGACGGGCGCGGGGCCTGAAGGCGCACCAGCACGGCGGCACCAGCGGGGGCCGGCTTGCGCTGCTGGCCGCGTTCGTCATTTTTGCCGTGTATATCCTGCCCTACCTCGGCCGGTAGCTGCCGGCCCGGCAGGTCCGCGCCCACGTCCTGCCGCGGCAGGGCCACCGGCGCGGCCTGCGGACTGCCGGAGCTGCTCCCTGGCAGCGCTGCGGACCGCCGAGGAAACCCGGTTGAGCCGTTCCGAATCCAGCGCCCACGCCTGCCAGTACAGGGGGACGTCCTCATGGGCACCCTCTTCAAGCACCACCAGGCCGTCACCTGCGCCGGGGCCATCTGCGGGGTCCGCCAGCTTTCCCGCCAGCTGGAGCTCGGGGAGCATACCCCAGCCCAGCCCCGCCGTGACCGCGGCGAGGAACCCCTCCGAGGAAGGCACCGTGTGCGTGGGGGGAGGCTGGCCCACGCCCTTGGCATCGAGCAACTGCCGCTGCAGGTTGTCCTTGGCGTTGAACTTCAGGACAGGCATGCCCGCCCAGTCGATGGCGCCGGAGCCCGAGTAGCGCCGGAGGAGTTCCGCGGGGGCCACCGGCAGGTACCTCATGAAGCCCAGCAGCTCGATGCGGCATCCGCTGACCGGGACCGGATCGGACGTCACAGCCCCCATCACGGCCCCCTCGCGCAGCAGCTGGCTGCTGTAGCCCTGGTCTTCCACGTGGAGGTCAAGGGCGGCGTCCGCCCAGCCCGCTGCCTCGTGCAGGACGGGGACGAACCAGGTGGCCAGGGAATCGGCGTTGATGGCCAGCGGCAGGTGGGTGCGTGCCGGGGAGGCCGCTCCCAGCGCCGCCGCTGTTTCAGCCTCGAGCACCTGCACCTGCCGGGCCATCCGCAGCAGCAGGGAGCCGGCGTCGGTGGCCGTGCACGGCAGGCGGCGGCGGACCAGCACCTGCCCCACGGAGGCTTCCAGCGCCTTGATCCGCTGGCTCACCGCGGAAGGCGTGATCCTCAGCAGGTCCGCAGCGGCCTCGAACGTGCCTTCATCGACCACAGCGGTGAGGGCCTTCAAATGCTCCAGGTTCATGAAGCAATTCTAATGATGCAGCAGAATCCGTTATTTGCCTCAGGATGCGGTGGCTACCTACCGTCGAAGGCATGGTGACTGCATGGATTACCGGGCTGCTGACCGGACTGGCGCTGATCGTTGCCATCGGCGCCCAGAACGCATTCGTACTCCGCCAGGGAATCCGGCGGGAGCACGTCGGTTCGGTGGTGGCTGTCTGCATGGCCGGCGATGCCCTGCTGATCATTGGCGGCACGGCCGGGATCGGGGCGCTGGTCACGCGCTTTCCGGAAGCCCTCGAAGTGCTGCGCTGGGCCGGGGCGGCCTACCTGGTGTGGTTCGCGGTGCGCTCGTTCCGGGCGGCGCTAAAACCTTCCGTGCTCGCCGAACAGGCACCCCGGTCAAAGCACTCGGTGGTGGCCACCACGGCGGCCCTGACGCTCCTCAACCCACACGTCTACCTGGACACCGTGGTGCTGCTGGGCAGTCTTGCCAACCAGCAGGGACCGGGCCTGCGCTGGATTTTCGCCGGCGGGGCGGTCACCGGCAGTGTCCTCTGGTTTTCCGTCCTTGGGTACGGGGCGCGCGCGCTCGCCGGAGTCCTCCGGAGCCCGCGCACCTGGCGCTGGATCGACGCGGGCATCGGCGTGCTTATGATCGTCCTGGCGGTCCGGCTGCTCCTGCACTGACGTACGCTGGAACCTGAGCCGCAGGGGAGAAAGCCATGAGCAACCAGCCGTCCCAGTATCCCGACCACCAGTACCCCGGACACCAGTACGCCGGACACCAGGGGCCCGGCTACGGGCAGCAGGGTTCGCCGTGGCCCGCCTACCAGCCGCCGGCCGCGTACGGGCAGGGTTCGCCCTCCGGCCAGGGTTCCCCCTACGGCCAGCCGTCCTATGACGGGCGGCCGGCCGGTCCCAAGACCCTGAGCATCGCCAGCATGGTGTGCGGCATCGCCTCCGTCATCATGGGGTGGCTGATGCTTCCGCAGGCCGCCGCGATCGTCACCGGGCACCTGGCCCTCCGCCGCGAGCCCTCCGGAAAAGGCATGTCCATCGCCGGCCTGGTGCTGGGGTACCTGTGCCTGCTGGGCTGGGGTGCCCTGTGGCTGCTGGCCATCATCGGGCTGGCGCTGGCCACGTCCGGCGGTACCAGCGGCACCTTCTAGCCATCCTTTCGCCTCCTGGGCGGCCACCCGGGCACCTGGCCGGGGGCCGCCGTCGTCCGTTATCCCGCCCGTACCTGCGCCGGTGCCGCGGCGCCGGGCTGGGACTGCGGGTAGATGGATTCCGCGGGGGCGCGGTTGGTGGCCTTCGCCCACGGATAGTAGACGGCCAGGGTCACCACGATCCCCACCAGCCAGGAGATGTCCGCGCCCCCCAACAGCTTCGTGACGGGGCCGGTGTACAGCGCCTGCGCCAGGAACGGAACCTGGATGACGACGCCGATCCCGTAGGAGACCAGGGCGGCCACGTTCCAGCGGCCGTAGCGGCCGTCCGGGTTGTAGAGCGCGGGGATGTCCAGCCTGTCCCGTGAAATCTTGTAGTAGTCCACGAGGTTGATCACCGACCAGGGCGTGAACACCATGAGCAGCAGGAGGACGAAGTTCTTGAACAGGTTCAGGAAGTCCTTGCTGGCGAAGAGGGCGATCAGCACGCTGGCTGCAATGACCGCGATGATGAAGGCGATGCGCGCGGCCCTGGACACGGAGTCCCGACGGTTGACCGCCGTGCCGATGGTCACGCCGCACATGAAGGCGCCATAGGCGTTCAGGCAGTTCACCGTCAGCTTGCCCGTGACGATCATCAGGTAGATGAAGATGGCTATCAGCCCGCCGCCGGCGAGGTCGCCCATGTAGCCCACCTGGTTCTTCAGGAAGTCGCCGCCCAGCTTCGCCGCGGACAGGCCGCCCGCCAACGCGCCCAGGGTCATGGCCCACTGCGCCCCGCCCACCGAACCGGCGAAGGTGTACCAGAAGGTCTTCCGTTCCGAGGTGTCGGCCGGGAGGTAGCGGGAGTAATCAGCCACGTACGGGCCGAAGGTCAGCTGCCACCCGGCGCCAAGCGCGACGGCGGTCAGGAACGTGGGCCACTCGAAGCCCTTGACCATCATGATCTGGGAGACGTCGAACCTGGTGGCCACTGCGACCGTCAGGTACAGGAAACCGGCCAGGCCCAGCACGGTGGCGATGCGCCCCAGGGCGTGGATGTACCGGTAGCCCAGGATGGCCAGCAGGGCTGTGGCGGCACCGAAGACCAGGATCCCGACGGCGGGCGCGTCCACCCCGAGCATGAGGTTGATGGCCTGCCCCGACAGCACGGTGCCCGTGGAGGCGAACCCGACGTACATGAGGATGACCAGCGCCAGCGGAACCACCGCCCCGTAAACGCCGAACTGCGCCCGGCTGGAAATCATCTGTGGCAGCCCCAGCCTGGGGCCCTGGGCGGAGTGGAGCGCCATCACGGCCCCGCCCAGGACGTTGCCCACGAGCAGGCCGACGATGGCCCAGAAGGCGTCGGCGCCGAACACCACGGCCAGGGCCCCGTCCACGATGGCGGTGATCTGCGCGTTGGCGCCAAACCACAGGGTGAACTGCCCTCGCGGATGTCCGTGGCGTTCGCCCGGGGGAATCATGTCGATCGATCGTGCCTCTACGGCGGTACTGCCTCCGGCCATGGCCACACTCCTCGGTGATGAAAACGTAGGGTCCATCACATCCGAATAAGCGTCCCGGCAACACCGCCCGGCGGGCCGCAGTGTCCGGGAAACCAGACACCCCGGCGTGTCCCCGTGGGCCGGCTCGTGCTAGCGGAGCAGTTCCACATCCGAGACGAGTTCTATATGCGCCAGCATGGCCTTGGCGGCGGCGTCCGGGTCCTGTGAACGGATGGCGTCGGCGATCCTCTTGTGGGAGGCCAGCGATTGTTCCGGCCTGCCGGGCTGGCCGAGGGACTCCATCCGGGTTTCCAGGATCATTTCGGCGATGAAGGCCATCAGCTGCGCCAGCACGGAGGAATGGGCGGCGGCGGTGATGGCCTGGTGGAAGAGCTCATCGCCGTGGGTGCCGCGGTCGCCGTCGTTGATTTCCCGGGCCATGACGTCCAGGGCGTTCTCTATCGCGGCGAGGTCTTCGTCGGTGCGGCGTTCAGCTGCCAGGGCGGCGAGTTTTCCCTCGAGGGTGCTGCGGGCTTCAACGATTTCCGGCAGCCTGCTCCGGTGCTCGCGCAGCCCCTTGATCACAGAGGCGACGCTGGGACGCCGGGCCAGGACCGCGCCCGTGCCGTGCTGCACATCGATGACGCCCAGCACCTCCAGGGCGACCAGGGCCTGGGCCAGGGTGGCGCGGGAAACGCCCAGCCGCTCGGCGAGGTCGCGCTCGGCCGGCAGCAGGTCTCCGGGCCGGAGCTGCGCCGACTCGATGTAGGCAAGGATCTGCTCCACCAGCTGTTCGTAGAGCCGCGGCCGCGTAACCCGTTCCAAGCCTGCCCGTGCTGCCTTCTCCACAGTTCCTCCTGAGGTTGACCATGACAAGAATACCCCGGCCCACTATTGACAGATAGACTCACTGTCTAAGAGGCTAGTCCAGTGAGCCAGTAACTCACGTCACATTCTTTCTTTCTCCAATGGAGGACCAACGATGTCCGCTCCTGTCTTATCGATCATCATCCTCGCGGCGATGTTCCTGCTCGCCACCGTCCTGCCCCTCAATATGGGCGCGCTCGCCTTCGTGGGTGCGTTCCTGCTCGGCGCCGTGGTGCTGGGCATGTCCACCAACGAAATCCTGGCCAACTTCCCGGGCGGGCTTTTCCTCACGATCGTCGGCGTCACCTACCTCTTCGCGATCGCCCAGAACAACGGCACCATCGACCTGCTGGTCCGCGGCGCGGTCAGGCTGGTGGGCAGCCGCGTGGCCCTCATCCCCTGGGTCATGTTCGCCATCACGGCGGTGATCACCGCCGTGGGCGCACTGTCTCCCGCCGCCGTCGCCATCATTGCCCCGATCGCGCTGAGCTTCGCCGGCAAGTACAAGATCAGCCCGCTGCTCATGGGCATGATGGTGATCCACGGTGCCCAGGCCGGCGGCTTCTCACCGATCGCCGTATACGGCGTCACCGTCAACGGCATCCTCGCCAAGACCGACCTCGCCTTCAGCCCCACCGCGCTGTTCCTCTCGAGCCTCATCTTCAACCTCGTCATCGCGGTGGTGCTCTTCGTGGTCCTGGGCGGCAAAAACCTCCTCTCCTCCAAGGTGGGCCAGTTCGTGGAGCAGGCGGCCGAGGCGCGGATGGCCGTCAGCGTCGGGGCCAAGGCCGGCGGGGACGTCGCCTTCAAGGGCTTCGGCTCCGGCATGTACGGTCCCCGCGACCCGGCAGGCGACGGCGTTGCCGCCACCAAGGAGCGCAAGGAACGGATCCCGCAGCTGGTCACCATCGCCGGCCTGGTGGTGCTCGCCGTCGTCGCCCTTGGATTCAAGATGGACGTCGGCTTCGTCTCCATCACCATCGCCATCGTGCTGGCCCTCGTCTCGCCCGCGGCGCAGAAGGGCGCCATCAACAAGATCAGCTGGTCCACCGTGCTGCTCATCTGCGGCATGCTGACGTTCGTCGGAGTGCTCGAGGAAGCCGGCACCATCAAGTTTGTCTCCAGTGGCGTGGCCGGCATGGGCATGCCCCTCCTGGCCGCCCTGATCATCTGCTTCATCGGCGCCGTGGTGTCCGCCTTCGCCTCCTCCACCGCCATCCTGGCCGCGCTCATCCCGCTGGCCGTGCCGTTCCTCTCCACGGGGGAGATCGGCGCCGTCGGCGTCATCTGCGCCCTCGCCGTGTCGGCCACGATCGTGGACGTTTCACCCTTCTCCACCAACGGCGCCCTGGTGCTGGCGAACGCTCCCGAGGGCGTGGACAAGGACAGGTTCTACAAACAGATCCTGGGCTACAGCGGCATCGTCATCGTGGCCGGACCCGTCCTGGCCTGGCTGGCCCTGGTGGTTCCCGGCTGGCTCTAGGCCGCCCAGGTCCCCGCACCCGGCGTTGAGCGCCGCCCGTCTTTGAGAAAGGAAACCCAGCCCATGAGCACAGCCGAAACTTCCCGAACAGGCCCCCTGGCCGGGCACACCGTCGTCGACCTCAGCCGCGCCCTGGCGGGTCCGCACGCCGGCATGATGCTGGCGGACCTCGGCGCCAGGGTCATCAAGGTGGAGAGCCCCGGAACGGGGGATGACACCCGCGGCTGGGGACCGCCCTTCGTAGGGCCGGAGGACGACCTGCAGTCCACCTACTTCATGTCCTGCAACCGCAACAAGGAGTCCATCAGCCTGGACCTGAAGAGCGGCGACGGGCAGGTGGTGCTGCGCGGGCTGCTGGAACGGGCCGACGTGGTGATCGAGAATTTCCGCCCCGGGGTCATGGACCGGCTGGGCTTCTCCACCGCCGCCATACACGAGCTCAACCCGCGGCTGGTGGTCCTGTCCATCACAGGCTTTGGCCACGACGGGCCCGAGTCCCGGCGCAGCGGCTACGACCAGATCCTCCAGGGCGAAGCCGGCCTGATGTCGCTCACCGGATCCGGGCCGGACGACCCCCAGCGCGTCGGGGTGCCCATCGCGGACCTGCTCTCCGGCATGAACGGTGCGTTCGGCGTCCTGGCCGCCCTGGTGGAGCGGAACCGGACCGGGCAGGGAAAGGTGGTGCGCACCTCGCTGCTGGCCTCGCTGATCGGCGTCCACGCCTTCCAGGGCACCCGGGCCACCGTGGCAGGGGAAGTTCCCCGGGCGCAGGGCAACCACCACCCCTCCATCGCGCCCTACGGCCTGTTCTCCTGCAAGGACGGCAGCGTCCAGATCAGCGTGGGCAGCGAGAAGCTGTGGACCTCGTTCGCCGCGGCGTTCGGCCTGGACCCGGCCGCCCCGGGCTTTGCCAGCAACGCAGAAAGGGTGCGCAACCGCGCAGCGGTGATTGCCGCCGTCGAACGCGCCTTTGCCGCCTACGGCGCTGCCGAACTGCTGGAAAAACTGAACGACGCCGGGATCCCGGCAGGGAAGGTCCGCTCACTGGACGAGGTGTACGCCTGGGAGCAGGTGGCCTCCCAGGGCCTCGTGGTGGACGTTGAGCACCCGTTGCTGGGCACCGTGAGCCTGCCCGGGCCGCCGCTGCGGTTCTTCGCCCCGGGGGACGCGGCGGAAACTACGCTGACCGACCACGACGCGCCGCCGCTGCTGGACGAGGACGGGCCGGCGATCCGGGAGTGGCTGGGCCTGGCCACGGCCGGCGCCCCAACCGGCGCCTCTGCTGCCGCTGCCGGGGCGAACTAGCATGCCGACGACGGAAAAGGTGCGGCACCTGAACGCCGCCGAACTCCTGGAAGCCGTGGTCGACGAAGGCTCCTTCGTCTCCTGGGACACCCCGCCGCAGCAGCCGGAACTGTCCGGGGACTACGCCCGCGACCTCGCCAAGGCGCGGGAACGCAGCGGCACCGACGAGTCCGTGGTCACCGGTGCCGGCCTGATCCGGGGCCGCAGGGTGGCGCTGATCGTCAGTGAATTCTCCTTCCTGGCCGGCTCCATTGGCCACGCCGCGGCGCAAAGGATCGTCGACGCCGTCGAACGCGCCACGGCGGAGGGGCTGCCCCTGCTGGCCGGCCCCGCCTCAGGCGGGACGCGCATGCAGGAAGGCACCCTCGCGTTCCTGTCCATGGTGAAAATCACCGGCGCCGTCCGGGCCCACCGTCAGGCCGGCCTGCCGTACCTGGTCTACCTGCGGCATCCCACCACCGGTGGGGTGATGGCGTCCTGGGGTTCACTCGGGCATATCAACATCGCCGAACCCGGGGCCTTGCTGGGCTTCCTCGGCCCCCGGGTCTACGAGGCGCTGTACGGGGACGCCTTTCCGGACAACGTGCAGGTGGCGGAGAACCTCTTCAACAAGGGACTGATCGACGGCGTGGTGGAACCGGCGGACCTGGCTGACCTGGTGGGCCGGGGGCTGGACATCCTGATGCCTGGCCGGGAGCCGGTTGCGGTTCCTTCCGCGCCGCCCACCCTTGCCGTGCGGCCGGCGGAGGTCGACGCGTGGACGTCGATTGAAGTTTCCCGCAGGCCGCGCCGGCCCGACCTGCGCCAGCTGCTGAAGTTTGGCGCCAGCGATGCGCTGCCCCTCAACGGGACCGGGCAGGGGGAGAAGGATCCCGGGCTGCTGCTTGCCCTGGCACGGTTTGGCAGCCAGTCCTGCATTGTCCTGGGCCACGCCCGGCCGCTCCGGAAGGACGCCGCCGGCATGGGCCCCGGCTCACTGCGCGAAGCGCGCCGCGGCATGAAGCTCGCCGAGGAGCTGCGGCTGCCGCTGCTCACCGTCATCGACACCGCCGGGGCGGCATTGTCCCAGGAGGCGGAGGAGGGCGGGCTGGCAGGCGAAATTGCGCGCTCCCTGCACGAACTGATCGGCCTGGAATCGCCCTCGGTGTCGGTGCTGCTGGGCCAGGGCGCCGGGGGAGGGGCGCTGGCGCTGCTGCCGGCCGACCGGACCATTGCGGCACAGCACAGCTGGCTCTCGCCGCTGCCCCCCGAAGGCGCAAGCGCCATCGTGCACCGGACCACGGCCTTCGCGCCCGCCATGGCCCAGGCCCAGGGCGTCAACGTGGCCTCCCTGTACGCGAACGGGCTGGTGGACCACATCGTTGATGAACGCGGCGACGCGTCCCTGGAGCCCCGCGACTTCTGCACCCGCATGGCCGGGGCCATCGAATACGAGTTGGCGGCGGTGGCCCGGGTTCCCGTGCCTGGGCTGGTGGCGGCCCGGGCACGGAAGTTCGGAAACCTGGGCAGCCGGCTTGGCGGTTAGGCTGCGCGGCTGGGGCTAGCCCCGCTGCCGCACGCGTGCCCGGTGGGCATTGGCGCGCAGCTGCAGGATGCGGGCGCCGCCTGCCGCGGCCACCAGCACGCCGCCCGTCACGGCGGCGATGAAGAGGGCCATTCCCAGCGGCACGGCGCCCTCGAGGCCCAGGAACTTCACCAGCACCAGTTCCTGGTTCTGCAGGATGAAGATGATCAGCAGGATCAGCAGCACCAGGGCGGCGACGACGGCGGCCCAGATGACGCCGGTGCGGGTGACCTTGCGTTCGGCGGCGGGCGCCGGACCTGTGCGGTCCACCGGCGCACCCGCGGAGCCGGTGGAGTAGGAAGGCGCGTTGCCGTAGCTGCCGGCGGATCCCGCTGGCGATGCCGGCGTGGTGTCCGGGGCGGCCGTGGTGCCTGGTTCGCGCCGCCCGTCGGGTCCTGGCGCATACTGTCCTGCGGTCATGCTCGTCCCCTTTCCCAGAATGCTAAGCATGCTTATTGTGCAACCTTAGCCGTGAAGATTGCGGCAGCACAACGTTCCGCCAGACATGGCGGAAGGGCCCCAGCGGAGGCCCTTCCGTAGCTGCAGGCTCAGACCCGCTCCTTGCTCCGCTCGCCGGAGGGGGTGCGGGGCGAAGTGGTCCTGCGCCAGGTCGGGAACGCCCAGAACGTGTAGTCCTGAGCCTTGACCCGCGGCTCGGGTGTTTCGACAGGTGTCTCCACCGGCGTCCCAACCCGGGTTTCCTGCTCGGCTTCAGGCCGGCGGTCGGCTTCCTTCTTGTAACCCCGGCCGAAGTCCTTGCTGTATCCGTAGCACATCACAGACCTCCTTATGGTGACTGCCCTTTAATCGTCCTCCTGATCGGCCTGGGAGTCGAGGTTCCCAGCCACCACTTCCTGTGCCTCCTGCGGCTGGCGGAATTCGCACGGGCCGTGGTGGCGCAGCGGGAGCAGGCAGGTCCGGCCGGTCGGCAGATGGACCAGCGCGCAGCGCCCTGCCATGGCCAGGTCCTCCCTGACATTTGTGTTGCTGAGGTCCGGCCGGCCTTCGGCTTCCGACGGCGCGTCCCCGGGTCCGGGTGCGGGGTGTTCAGGGGTCATCTCGGGCAACTCCTCGTCGGGCTGGTGTCGAGTGGAGGGGCATCTTCCAGTTTGCTCCGGCGGGGTTACGTGCGGGTTAATCCCCGGTTAGGTTCAGGTCAACACGGACGCGCGCAGCAGCGCCGGTTATGCCGGCTAGTACCCCAGCTGGTGCGCCACCCGCAGAAGGAGGGCCTCGGAACCCGCCGGCCCCACCAGCTGGATTCCCATCGGCAGGCCCTGCCCGAGGGCGCCCCCGGTCCAGTACACGGGCAGGGTGATGGCCGGCAGTCCGCAAACGTTGACCATGGAGGACCAGGGCGCGAATTCGCACTGCCTCCGGTAGTCGCCGTCGGCGTCCCCGGGCCACTGCGCCGACGGCCACCGGTCCCCGCCGTGCTCCGTCCCCGTGAACCAGCCCACGGGGCGCGGTGTCTGTGCAAGCGCGGGCATCAGCAGCAGGTCCCACTGCCCGTACTGGGCCACGGTGTCGTGCTGGAACTGGCGGAGGAAGGCAAGCGCTTCGGCGAGCTTGGCCGGGCTGCGCTGCTGTGCGCGCCGCCGGAATGTCCGGGTCAGCGGCGCCAGCAACGCCTCCCGGGAAGGGCTGATCCGGGCTGCGCCCACACCTGCGGTCCAGGCGGTGGTGAAGGCATCCGGGTAGCGGTTGTCATAGCGGATGGCAGCCGCGCTGAGCGTGTGTCCGGCATGCTCCAGCAGCGTTTCGCCGGCGCGGAGCGCGGCCAGGGCCTCGTGCTCCGGCGTGAAGGGGAAGGTATTGGCCCATGGACTGTCAAGCGTGACGCCGATCCGCAGCCGGGGCGGCGGTTCCCCGATGGTGGCAAGAAATTGGCCGCCGGGCACCAGGGCGTCCATCATCAGGGCGGCATCCGCTGCACTTCCCGCCAGCGGTCCCGGAACCACCAGCCGCGCCGGATCACCCGGGCTTTCCCCGGCAACCACCACGCCGCGGCCCGGCTTCAACCCCACCAGGCCGCACGCCGCCGCGGGAATGCGGACCGACCCGCCGCCGTCGCTCCCCGGGGCGAACGGCAGCAGCCCGTCCGCCACAGCGGCGGCGCTGCCGCCCGACGAGCCCCCCGAGCCCCGGCTCAGCGCGTGGGGATTGCGCGACGGCGGTGCGATGCGGTTTTCGCTGTAGGCCGTGAGCCCGAATTCGGGAACCTGCGTCTTGCCCAGGGTGAGCGCCCCGGTTTCCCTGAAGAGGGCCACAAGGGGCGAATCCGCCGGCGCCGGTTTGTGGTCAAGGGCCGCGCTCCCGTGCGTGGTCACCACGCCGGCCACATCGGTAAGGTCCTTGAAGGCCAGCGGCATGCCGTGCAGCAGCGGAAGATCCTCGACGACGGCGGTACTGCGCAGCGCGTCGGCCGCCCGGGCCTGCTCCAGGGCGAGGTCGGCCGTGACGGTAATGAAGGCGCCAAGAAGCGGATTGCGGTGCTCAATCCTGGCGAGGAAGTGTGATGCGGCTTCAACCGCCGAAACGTCCCCGTGCCGCAACTGGTCCCGCAGGGCCACCGCGGAAAGTTCGTGCAGCTCAGTCACTGGTTCCCCGTTCCGGGCGTGCTTCCACCCGGGGATGGGAGTCCGCCGGGGACGGTGCAGCCGGGCGGACGTTCGGATGTGCGGGCAAGGCAACCTCCTCGGCGCATCCAGCCTAACCTGCTGCCCGGGCTCTCTTCCTGCCCCTGACTCCCTTGCGAAGGACTAGGCTTAATGCTGACTCTGATCCGCCAAGACAGGACTCCGATGAGCGATTTCCAGACCGTCCCCGTCCACGACATCCCGGCCGACGCCGTGATCCTGGATGTGCGCGAGGACTACGAATGGGTTGCCGGGCACGCCGAAGGCGCCCTCCATATTCCCATGGACCAGATTCCGGCGCGGCTCGATGAGCTCGACCCGGATGAGGACCTTTACGTCATCTGCCGTACCGGCGGACGTTCCTTCCGCGCGGCCCAGTGGCTTACCGGGCAGGGCTACACCGCCATCAACGTTTCGGGCGGCATGGACCAGTGGCTGGAGGACGGCAAGCCGCTGGTCTCCGACAACGGACTCAAGCCGATGGTGCTTTAGTGGCGGCTGCTCCCACCTACGCCTTCCTGGGACCGGAGGGGACGTTCACCGAGGCTGCCCTCATGCAGGTTCCCGGCGCCGCGGAGGCCACCCGGGTGCCGGCGTCGAACGTCAATGCCGCGTTGGACCAGGTGCGCTCCGGGTCGGCCGATGCGGCGATGGTCCCGATCGAAAATTCGGTGGAGGGCGGCGTCACCGCAACGCTCGACGCCATTGCCACCGGCCAGGAACTCCGGATCCTCCGGGAAGTCCTGGTTCCCATCAGCTTCGTCCTGGTGGCCCGGCACGGCGTCCGGCTGCAGGACGTGCGGCGCGTCTCCACCCACGGCCACGCGTGGGCGCAGTGCCGGCTCTGGATGGACCAAAACATACCCGCTGCGGAATATGTTCCCGGGTCCTCCACCGCGGCCGCCGCCGTCGGCCTGCTGGCGGACGGGTGCCACTACGACGCAGCAATCTGCGCGCCACTGGTGGCCGAGGAGAACGCCGGACTGGCCGTACTGGCCGAGAACATCGGTGACAACCCGGGCGCCGTGACCCGCTTCGTCCTGGTCGGCCGGCCCGGAACGCTGCCGGCCCCGACCGGCGCGGACAAGACCACGCTGGTGGTCCCGCTTCCCGAAGACCGCCCCGGTGCCCTCATGGAGATCCTGGACCAGTTCGCCAGCCGCGGAGTCAACCTCAGCCGCATCGAATCACGGCCCACCGGGCAGTACCTGGGGCACTACTTCTTCAGTATTGACGCCGAGGGCCACGCCAGTGAAGCGCGCGTAGCCGACGCCCTCGCCGGCCTGCACCGCATCAGCCCGGCAACACGCTTCCTCGGCTCCTACCCCCGCGCCGACAGGCAGCCCACCGTGGTGGCGGCGCACACGTCCGACGCCGCCTTTGCCGCGGCGAAGACCTGGGTCGGCGCCATCCTCCGGGCTGAATCCTTCGCAGGTGAAAACGGTTCCGCGGCTTCGCCGACAGCGTAGGCGAATGCCCTCCGGGATACTTCCGTGGGCTGTGGACAATGCGTATGCTTGCTTGATCCACATGGGGGAGGGCCCCAACGAAGGGAGCGGGTCATGACCAGCAGCACTGACAACGACGGCCAGGGGATGATCGTCAACCCCAAGCCGGCCAAGGAGAACCAGGACTGGGACGGGGACGACGCGGACCGCGCTGACCGCCTGCGCTTCGAAGAGGAGCAGGCCATGATCCGCGAACAGTCCGAGGCCCACGCCGCCGCCAAGACTGCTGCCGAAGCCGCGAAGGAAGCCGGCGCCTGACCGGCGCTTGTCCACGCCACGCCTTCACCCCGCGCACGCGCCAGGACGCCAGTCAGGATGCCGCTGCGCCGCCGGGGCTGGCCGCCACCTCTCCGCGTACCCTCACCAGCAGTGACCGCGGCTCCACCTGGACCGTGAGCCGGGTTGCCTCGCCCGACGTGTCGCCGTCGAGCTGGGTGGGCATCGGTTCCGGACACCTGATCAGCACCTTGCCCGACCGGTAGACGGTCATGACGGGCAGCTTGCCGCTGTGCTTGAACATGATCTTGAGGTACATCAGCAGCCAGCCCAGCGCGCTGCGCGGGCTCATCACCACTACGTCGAGCATGCCGTCGTCGATCATGGCCTGGGGGATGAAATCGATGCCGCCAGGCACCAGGCCGCAATTGGCGAAAAGCACGCTGCGGATGTTCCGCACCTGCTCAGGGCTGCCATCCAGGGAGATGGACACTTTCTTGCGCCGGCCCGGCAGGTGGCGCATGCCCGCCTCCGTGTAGGCGAGCCAGCCCACCGCCTTCTTCAGGCCGTCGTTGGTATCGGCGAGGACCTCGGCGTCCATCCCGATCCCGGCAATCACCGTGAACACGTGCTCCGAGTAGGTCCCGGTGCGGGAATTCTCGATCGCCATCCGGGCGGTATCGATGTAGCGCTGGCGGCCGAACAGGGCGGTCTGGATGTTGCCGTGCAGGTCGCCGACATCCAGGTCCACGTTCCTGGCAAGCAGGTTCCCGGTGCCCAGCGGGACCAGGCCCATGGCCACGTTGGTGTGCGCGAGGGCCTCAGCCACCACCCGGACGGTACCGTCCCCGCCGCCCACCAGTACGACGTCGGGCTTTCCCGCCAGGGCCGCCCGCATCTGCCCGAAGCCCGGATCCTCCGCTGTTGTCTCGTAAAAGACCGGTTCATCCCACCCTGCGGTGAGGCAGGCCCGCTGGATGGCAGCTTTCGCCTCGCCGGCCCGCGCCTTGATCGGGTTGAGCAGCACGGCCACCCGCTGCTGGGCCAGCCCTGAATCATAGGCCTCCCCGGCCACGGTGCTTCGCATGTGCAGCGCCTTGAGCCTGCGCACGCCCCACCAGCTGGAGATGGCAAAGGCCAGTGCCACCCCGATCAGCAGGTAGAGAATCCAGTCGCTCATGGTGCTTCCACAGTAGCCCGGCGGAGGGTGCGCCGGCCCCACCGCCCCGGCCGCCCGCCGTCGTGCGCGGGATTGGATACCCTTGTCTGGTGATCGACGTAAAAGACCTCAGCGAAAACCCGGACAAGTTCCGCGCCAGCCAGCGCGCCCGCGGCGCGGACGAATCAGTGGTGGACGCGATCATCTCCGCGGACGCAGCACGCCGTGCAGCCCTGATCCGCTTCGAAAACCTCCGCGCCGAGCAGAACGCCTTCGGCAAGAAGGTGGCGCAGGCCAAGGGTGAGGAGAAGCAGGCGCTGCTGGCCGAGGTCAAGGAGTTGGCCAACTCGGTCAAGGCTGCATCGGCCGAGGCGGATGCCGCGCAGACCAAGCAGGAAGAGCTGCTGCGGACCATCCCCAACCTCATCGAGGACGGCGTCCCCGAGGGCGGCGAGGATGACTACGTGGTGGTCAAGACCGTCGGCACCCCGCGCGACTTCCCGGATTTCGAACCCAGGGACCACCTGGAAATCGGTGAACTGATCGGCGCCATAGACATGGAACGCGGCGCCAAGGTCTCCGGTGCCCGCTTCTACTTCCTTAAGGGCGTCGGCGCCCGGCTGGAGATGGCGCTGCTGCAGATGGCCATGGACCAGGCCATCCAAGCCGGCTTCGTCCCCATGATCACCCCCACGCTGGTGCGCCCCGAAACGATGCAGGGCACGGGCTTCGACGTGAAGCACGACGCCGAGATCTACCGTCTCGCCGAGGACGACCTGTACCTGGTGGGAACCTCGGAGGTGGCACTGGCCGGGTACCACGCCGACGAGATCCTCGACTTCTCCGCAGGCCCCATCCGGTACGCCGGCCAGAGCTCCTGCTACCGCCGCGAGGCCGGCTCGCACGGCAAGGACACACGGGGCATCATCCGCGTTCACCAGTTCAACAAGGTGGAGATGTTTATCTACACCACCGTTGAAGAGGCCGCCGCCGAGCACGAGCGCCTGCTGGCATGGGAAGAGGAGATGCTGGCCAAGTGCGAGCTGCCGTACCGGGTGATCGACACCGCCGCCGGCGACCTCGGGACCTCCGCCGCCCGGAAGTACGACTGTGAGGCGTGGGTCCCCACCCAGGGCGCCTACCGTGAGCTGACCTCCACCTCCAACTGCACCACGTTCCAGGCCCGCCGCCTGAACATCCGGGAACGTGTGGTCAACGCTGAAGGGGTCTCCAAGGGCACCCGCGCCGTCGCCACCCTGAACGGCACGCTGGCCACTACCCGATGGCTCGTGGCGCTCCTGGAGCACCACCAGAACCCGGACGGTTCGGTCAACGTGCCCAAGGCGCTGCAGAAGTATCTGGGCGGCCTCGAGGTCCTGCCGGTCCTCTAGGTTTTCCGCTGGCGGGTGCACCCGCACCTGGACAGTTCAACCTTGCACGGACGGTGCACCCCCGAGCGCAGGGGTGCACCGTCCGTCAGCGGGTGCTGGATGGTCTGCTCCGCGTACTCGGCAGGCCCGCGTGCCGGAGGCGTGCCGCAAACCGGGCAGAGTCAGAGGCCGTCGCCCAGTCCCATCGAACCACGCGGAAACCCGCTGCCCGCAGCCTGTCCTCGCGTTTCTTCTCCGCCAGTACGGCCTGCCGCGCCGTCCGCGTACCCAGGTAGTCGTCACTGAGATACTTGGCGTCGCCGTCGAACTCCCCAATAAGCCGGTACTTAGGCCAGAAGAAGTCAGTCCGGGCGAGCAGCGAACCTCCCTGCCGGAACTTTGCCTGGAGCATAGGGGCCGGGAAGCCGAGGAGATGCATTTGAGCGCGGCTGAGCGATTCACCTGCCGACTCCGACTCGGACGAAGCGAAGTCGAGCACCTGTGCCACCCAATTTCGGCGGGCTGCTGAGGGGAGCCGGGAAGCACTGCCCAGGAGTTCATCCTTGCTAAGCGCAGGTCCCGAAGTGCGGCGGCTGCTGATGGCGTGGTCCGCCAGCACTACACCTGCCGCGAAGCTCTCCCTTGCGATGACTTCCACGACGGTCTCGGGCAGGGGAGTTACCTGAAGCCCGTCGTGCTCCACTGCGGCAGGTCGACCGGGATGCCTATGAACCCCATAAGCGCTGATGTGTTCGATGCCCGTTACTCCCAGGCTGTTGCATGCCGCGGCAGTGGTGGGTTGCTTCCGGCCGGTGTGGCCCCTCGATGCCCCTGACAGATGGACGTATCCAGGAACTGCAAGCAGGTCCAGGTTCCAAACAGCAATCGCTGAGTTCAGGCAGAATGTGGAACCCGGGAGTTCCAGGTTCACGGCGCGGACTGTCTGGAGGTACCTTTCCCAGGGGGCCAGCGATACCCACTCTTCCTTCCCGGCGTAAACACCTTTGCGGACCCGGACGAGTTCACCCTGCGCATAGCGCCTGCGGAGTGAACGGGTGTCTCCCGTGGTGCGGCGGAGGTCCTGCGCGGAGATCAGGTGCATGCCGCTTATGGTCTCCGGCCAACGGGCGGCTGTTGAAGGGGCCGGCCGGGACATGTGGACAACCAGGAATCCCATAACCCGCAGTTCACCGGCCGTTTCTCAACAGTTCCGTAAACCTGTGTCCTGCGTCCTAGCGCCTGTCAGTTACGTCTGCTTCACTGTTTCAATGACAACGCTGACTGAAACCTCAGTCGCCGGCAACGATGACCGGCGAGACAACAACCGGAACAACACCAACGCCTTCGCAAGCGTCGACCAGAAGCTGATGGTCGCCCTGGACGTGGACGGCACCCTCGTGGACCACGACGGCCACATGACCCCGGGCGTCCGGGACGCGGCGCAGGCCGTGGTCGCCGCGGGGCATGAAGTAATGATCGCCACCGGCCGCTCCCTCAATGCCACGCTCCCCATCATCGAGAAGATCGGCATCGAGCACGGATACGCCGTCTGCTGCAACGGCGGCGTGACCCTCCGGCTCCACCCGGGCCTGGAAAATGGCTACGAGGTGATCCACAAGGCCACGTTCGACCCCGCCCCGGCGCTGCGCGCACTGCGTGAACGCCTGCCGTCCGCCAAGTACGCCCTTGAGGACGCCGACGGCAACTTCCTGTCCACAGAGCGCTTCCAGGACGCGAGTTTCGGGGTGGAAGCCATCGGCGTCGACTTCCACACGATGCTGGAAGCCACCGCCGTGCGAGTGGTGGTGTTCAGTACCGAAAACACGCCCGAGGAGTTCAACGAGGCCATCGACCACGTGGGGCTCGCCGGAGTGACGTACTCCGTGGGCTGGACCGCTTGGCTGGATATCGCCGCCGCCGGCGTGACCAAGGCCAGCGCCCTGGAAAACCTCCGGCTCCGGCTAGGCATCGGGCAGCACCTGACGGTGGCCATCGGCGACGGCCGGAACGACATCGAGATGCTCACCTGGGCAGGCCGCGGCGTTGCCATGGGCCAGGCTCCGGCGGAGGTCATCGCCGCCGCCGACGAGGTCACGCATTCGGTGTTCGACGACGGCGCCGCCCACGTGCTGCGCAGCCTGCTGTAAGGCGCCGCAAGACACCGTCCACTGCCGCGATTCCGGTGCCGGTCCGCGGCCAAGGCAGAATAGAAGCCATGACCCTTACGACGTTCGCCCTCGTCCGCCATGGCCAGACCGACTGGAACGCCGAGCGCCGGCTGCAGGGATCAACAGACATCCCCCTGAACGACGTCGGCCGCGGCCAGGCGCGTGACGCCGTCGCCGTGCTCGCGCCGTACCAGTGGGACGCCATCGTCTCCTCGCCGCTGAGCCGCGCCGCGGAAACCGCGGACCTGATCGCCGAAGGGCTGGGCCTGGCAGTGTCGCGCCGCGTCCCGGAACTGACCGAGCGCAGCTTCGGCCCCGCCGAGGGGATGCAGGCCGGCCCCGAACTTGATGCCCTGCGCGTACCCGGCGGTTTCAAGGGCGCCGAGAGCGATGACGACGCCGCGGACCGCGGCCTGGCCGCCTTGGAGGCCCTGGCCGAGGAGTTCCGCGGCCAGCGGCTGCTGGTGGTCACGCACGGGACGCTGATTCGCGTCAGCCTCAGCCGCGCCATCGGCCAGACCCTCGCCAGCGTGGACAACGCCGTGCTCAACCTGGCACACCACCACGCCACCGACGGGTGGAAGCTGGAGTACTTCAACGGCGAACCGGTGCTGGCGGCAACCGGCAGCTAGGGTCCGGGCGGGCCCAAAAGGCACGACGGCGGCACACGGCTGAGGCGGTTACCCCGCGTCGAGGATCAGCGCCAGCAGCCTGGCCGCAGCCGGGCGGGCGGCGTGTTCTTCGTTCCACTGGGCCCGGGCCACGGCCTTGCTGACCGCCTGGGTGGTGATGCCCAGTTCCTGCGCCACGGCTTTCTGCTGGCCGCGGACCCCCGGGGTGAGCAGGTCCAGCACCCGCCATTCCGCGCCGGAGCGTTCACGCACGATGTTGCCCAGCAGCCGGAGCACGGCTTCGGCGTCACGGGCGACGTCGGCCAGCGGCCCCTCCACCGCAACAGGGACCCGCTCCTTGCTGCTGCGGAGCCGGTCGACTGCCCGGCGCGCGTACACCAGGCCGTGGCCGGACGCGTCCTTGATCTGGTTGGGCAGCGGCTCATCCACCGGGCCCGCACCGATGCCCACGTACCAGGAGCCGCTGCGCAGCGCGATGAGTGCCGCGTCCACCGCCTGGTCCGGGCAATCGACGATGCCCTGGACCTCGTCCTCCACCGAGCGGTCAAAGTCAAGGCGCGCGGGGATGTGCCGCAACGCCTTGAGCAGCTGCGGAACCTGGTCGCCGTCGCGCCGGCTGTCCGTCTGGTTGATGGTCAGAGTGAACATTCTGGGTACACACTACCCGGAAGTAGTAAATGTGGAACCGCCAGTATTACGGCTGGTCAGCGGCTTGTTCTCCGGCCTCCCGGTGACGCCTGCGCGACGGCGGGGCTTGCCTGCCTGCCCCATCATCTGTTGCGATGGGGGAACGGCCGCCTGCAGCGGCACGCACCCGAGGTGAGGATGGTTATGGCCGGCAGCACTGGGCAGGACGAGATGCAGCAGGAAGACCTGGACCTCGTCGACCGGTGGTGGCGGGCCGCGAACTACCTGTCCGTGGGACAGATCTACCTGCGGTCCAACCCGCTGCTGCGCGAGCCGCTCAAAGCCGAACACACCAAGTCCCGCCTGCTCGGCCACTGGGGCACCACGCCCGGACTCAACTTCGTCTACGCGCACCTGAACCGCGTCATCCGCCGCGACTCCGCCGAGATGCTCTTTGTTGCCGGCCCCGGCCACGGCGGCCCCGCCGTCGTCGCCAACGCCTGGCTGGAGGGAACGTATTCGGAGATCTATGCCCACGTGGGCAACGACGAGGCAGGTCTGGCCGAACTGTTCCGCCAGTTCTCCTACCCGGGCGGCATCCCGAGCCACGCCGCGCCCGAAAGCCCCGGCTCCATCAGCGAGGGCGGCGAACTCGGGTACTCCCTGGCGCACGCGTACGGGTCGGTGCTGGACAACCCCCGGCTGGTGACCGCCGTCGTCATTGGGGACGGCGAAGCGGAGACCGGCCCGCTGGCGGCGAGTTGGCACTCGCACAACTTCCTGGATCCCGCCGCGGACGGCGCCGTGCTGCCCATCCTTCACCTGAACGGCTACAAGATCGCCAACCCCACGGTCCTGGCCCGGATGCCGCAGGACCAGCTGGAGCAGCTGCTGCGCGGCTACGGCCACGAGCCGCACTTCGTCACGGTGGCCGATCCAGACAACACCGAACAGGCGCACCGGGACTTCGCCGCCGTCCTGGACCGGTGCCTCGCGCAGATCCGGGCCATCCAGGACGCCCACCGTCGTGTAGACGCCCCGGAAACGGGGGAGGGCGGACACCGCTGGCCCATGATCGTGCTGCGCTCACCCAAGGGCTGGACGGGGCCGCGCACCGTGGACGGGCTCCAGGTGGAAGGCACGTGGCGGGCGCACCAGGTGCCGTTGTCGGAAGTCCGCACCAGCGAAGAGCACCTCAGGCAACTCGGGGAGTGGCTGCAGTCCTACCGCCCCGACGAACTGTTCGACGGCGACGGCCGGCTCCGTCCCGACGTCGCCAAAGCCGCGCCGACCGGCGACTTCCGGATGAGTGCCACGCCGCACGCCAACGGCGGCCTGCTCCGCCGGGCCCTGAAACTGCCGGCCTACCGGGACCACGCCGTCGAGGTTCCGAACCCCGGCACCGAACGGGTCAGCCCGATGATCACGCTGGGCTCCTGGATGCGGGACGTCATTGCGCAGAACATGGAGAACTTCCGGCTGTTCGGGCCGGACGAGACGGCGTCGAACCGGCTGCAGGACGTCTACGAGGTCACCGACAAGGTGTGGCAGTACCGGATTGACGACGTCGACGAGCACCTGGCGCGCTCGGGCCGGGTCGTGGAGGTGCTGAGCGAGCACCTGTGCCAGGGCTGGCTGGAGGGCTACCTGCTGACCGGCCGGCACGGGGTGTTCAACTGCTACGAGGCCTTCATCCACATCGTCGATTCCATGTTCAACCAGCACGCCAAGTGGCTCAAGGTGCACCGCACGCTGCCGTGGCGCCAGCCCGTGGCCTCCCTGAACTACCTGCTCTCCTCGCATGTCTGGCAGCAGGACCACAACGGCTTTTCACACCAGGACCCGGGCTTCATCGACCACGCCGTGAACAAGAAGGCGGAGATCATCCGGGTCTACCTGCCGCCGGACGCCAACACCCTGCTGTCCGTCATGGAGCACTGCCTGGCCTCCACCGACTACGTGAACATCGTGGTCAGCGGCAAGCAGCCCTCACCCACCTGGCTGGGCCCCGCCGACGCCGCCAACCACTGCAGCCGCGGGCTCGGAATCTGGGAGTTCGCGGGGTCCGAGGTTCCCGGCGAGGAGCCCGACGTCGTCCTCGCCTGCGCCGGTGACGTTCCCACCGTGGAAACCGTCGCTGCCGCGGAACTGCTCCGCAACGGCGCCCCGGGATTGAAGGTCCGGGTGGTCAACGTGGTGGACCTGATGCGGCTGCAGGACGACAGCGAGCACCCCCACGGCCTCCCGGCCCGCGACTTCGACGGCATTTTCACGCCGGACAAGCCCATCATTTTCGCGTACCACGGCTACCCGTCGCTGATCCACCGGCTGGCCTACCGGCGCACCAACCAGCAGGGCCTGCACGTGCACGGCTACCAGGAGGAAGGGACCACCACCACCCCGTTCGACATGGCGATGATCAACCGGATCGACCGGTTCACGCTGGCGATCGACGCCATCGACCGGGTGCCGGGCCTGTCCGAAGAATATTCGCTCCTGCGCCAGGACCTGCAGGACCGGCGGAACCGGGCGCGCGAGCACACCCGCACCCATGGCGAGGACCCGGAGGAGATCCGGAACTGGAAGCTGGGCGGCTGACTTCCTACAGCGGGAGCTCGTCCAGGGTGCAGCCGGGCAGATGGATCCAGCCTTCGCTCCGGGCGGCACCGGCGTGCGCCTCGTCGGGGAGCAGCGTACGACGGCGGGCCACAGCCCGGGCGGTGAGTGAGGCAACGACGGCGTCGAACAGGTCGTCCGAGCCGGCAAGCCTGTCCCGGTTGCCGGCAAGGTCCAGCCACGGTGCCTGCTCTTCGAGGGCGCCCAGCAGGAGGCCGAGGCGTCCGGCTTCGGACACGCCCCGGCCTTTGTAGCCGCGCCCGTTGAGGCCCCAGATCTTCAGCGAGGCGGCCGGGTACACCTCGGCCAGGCGGCCGGAACCATCCCGGGGCTGGGGGCCGTGGGCCGCCGCGATTTTCGCCTGGATGACGGCGCACCTCATGGCCGGATGCGCCAGCCGGTCCGCCGAGACGCTGAGCGGGATCAGGCCCGTGTGGGCGGTGGTGAACCGGTCCGTGTCGCGGTACGCCAGGAGGCGGCGCCCCTCGATGCCGTCGTACGCGAGGACGGGGGCCGCGTCGAGGTTCAGGTGCCCGGTGAGGAACGGAACCAACGCGTCCGGCCACCCCACGGGACAGTCGACGCCGGCCATGTCACTGGTGCCGAACAGGTCCACGATCGCCTGGTCGTTCACGTCGAGGGCCAGGTGCGCCAGCCGCGCCGAGCCGTGGCTCCATTCGATGACCGCAACCGCGGTCTTCCTGGCGGCCGCCGCCAAGTCAACTCCGAGCGTCCTCACGGGACCCTCACGCGGCCCTGTACCGCAGTACGCCGGGAATTCCGCCCCGTTCGCCGAGGCTGTCTCCCCGCGCGAAAGCCGCCCACAGGCTCCGCACCTGCCGCCCGGCGTCGTCCACGTCCTCCCACCGTGCGCCGGCGATCAGTCCGGCACCCGCCCAGGTTTTCCGGGTGCCGAGCAGCAGGGGCAGGTCCACGGTGTGCGCGGCACCGAAGATGTTTCCCGGGGCATGCCAGTGCAGGAGATAGCGGTGGGCCCGGCCGCCCGCCCGGGCGTGACGGCGGGCGAACCTCCGCGCCGCCCGGCCGTAGACGGCCTCGGTGACCAGCCAGTCGATGGCCCGCACGAGGGAAGCACCCACCACCGGAACCTTCGCCAGTCGCAGGAGCCGCGGGTTGCGGGGAAGGAACAGCCGGGCTTCCTCAGAGGTGTGGCCGATCAGGACGTCGATGCCCGGAGCCGACCGGTTCCAGGCCGCCTCGATGTCCTTTTCTGAGGGCAGCGGATCGTGGCCGTACTGGGTGCCGAACGGCATGGCGGCCGCCAGTCCGAACTTCCTGGCCACCTGTGCCACCTGCTGTTCACGGGCCACCACATCCATGGCGGGGGTCTGCTCGGTCACGGTGTCGGCTGCGATCCCCATGGCGTGGTTCATCCTGGCCCGGCCGCGTGCAATTCCGAGCGGGGCGCTCTGGATGATGGCCCGCTGGAAGAGGAGGGGTGCCTCAGGAGTGGCCATGAGGTGGGCGATCGCGTCGCCGCCGGCGGATTGGCCGAAGGCCGTGACGCGGCCGGGGTCACCACCGAACGCGGCGATGTTCCGCTGCACCCAGCGGAATGCTTCGAGCTGGTCCAGGAGCCCCAGGTTGCCGGGCCTGCCGGCGGGGGTGGCCAGGAAGCCGAACAACCCCAGCCGGTAGGTCACCGAGACCACGATGACGCGGTTCCCGGCTACCAGCCGGGCCGGGTCGAAGATCGCCAGGTCGCCGGAGCCGGTGGTGTAGGAGCCGCCGTGGATCCACACCATGACGGGCAACCCTTCGCCCGGTTTGAGGTCCCCGGGCATAGTGATGGACAGGTTCTGGCAGTCCTCGCTGCCGGGCAGCTCGCCGTACCGGGTGCCCAGGACGTCGTCGAGGAACGGTACCGGCGCCTGCGGGCAGGCCGGGGCAAGGGACGTGGCCGCGTATTCGGAGGTCCAGCCCGGCGCTGGTACCGGTGGCTGGAAGCGCTGGGCCGTGGCGTACGGGATCCCGGTGGCGCGGAGGACGTCGCCGTCCCGCCAGCCCCGGACAGGACCGCACGGCGGATGGAACAGAAGCGTGGAACTTACGGTCGGCTCGGTAGGCACAGCCCCACCCTGCCACAACTTCCTGGAACAACGACGGCGGGTGTCCGGCTTCGAGAAGCCGGGCACCCGCCGTCGGATGGTGGTTGAGCCTGCCGAAACCTGACGGGCCGGTTTCGACAGGCTCAACCACCGGGAAGATCAGTGTCCGGTGGGGACGTAGCGCTTGATGGAGGCTTCCAGTTCGGCCTCGGCGGCGGCGCGGTCGGCCCAGCCTTCGGCCTTGACCCACTTGCCCGGCTCCAGGTCCTTGTAGCGGGTGAAGAAGTGCTCGATTTCCTTGATCAGGAACTCGTTGACATCGCTGACTTCCTGGATGTGGTCGAACCGCGGGTCGGCAGGAACGCAGAGGACCTTGGCGTCCCCGCCGCCGTCGTCGGTCATGTTGAAGACGCCGATGGGGCGGGCCTCGACAATGACGCCGGGGTGCAGGTCGAAGTCCTGCAGCAGCACCAGCGCGTCCAGCGGGTCGCCGTCTTCGCCGAGGGTGTTCTCGAAGTACCCGTAGTGGGTGGGGTACTGCATGGAGGTGAAGAGGACGCGGTCCAGGCGGACGCGGCCGGTCTCGTGGTCAACTTCGTACTTGACGCGCGATCCCTTGGGGATCTCGATGGTCACGTCGTGCTTCATGGATTGCTCCTCGGCGATTGCAGGGGTTCGCGGCACACGGGACGGGCCCACAAAAAAGAGCGTCGGTGCCGCCGACTACTATTGAGGATATAGCGAGAGGCCCTGGAATCAGGAACTTGTGGGGAAATTTCAGGACTTGAGGACCAGCACCAGCATGACCAAAACAACCGGCCCGGAACGGCGCCGCGCGCAGCCCCGGCAGCGGCCGGCAGGCCTTCCCGCCGTCCTCTCGAACTGGTGGCCCCCGGTGCTGGCCGCCCTGCTCCTCGTCGCGCTCGCCATCCCCGCGGCGCTGCTGGTGGCCCCCGGTTTCCTCGGCCCCGAGCCCCCAGCCCCGGCCCCCGCACCACCGGCCTGGCAGCAGGTTCCCGCCACCTTGTCGGCCCCGCAGGGACTGGCGGCGCTGGAACCATCGGCCCCGGTGCCCGTTGCGGCAGCCCTCGCGGCCCAGGTGGATCCGGTGCTGAAAACCGACGGCGGCGGGACGTTCACGGGTACGGTCCAGGATGCCCTCACCGGCCAGGTCCTCTTCGACCGCGGCGGCGCGGAGAACCGCGTGCCGGCGTCGAACCTGAAACTGCTGACCGCCGTCGCCGCGCTGCGCACCCTGGGCCCGGACCACCGTTTCACAACCCAGGTGGTGCCCGGGTCTGACGCGGGACAGGTGGTGCTGGTGGGCGGCGGCGATGTCCTGCTGGCGGCGGGGGAATCCCGGCCGCAGCAGACCATGGGCCATGCAGGCCTGGCCACCCTTGCCGCGCGCACGGTGGAAGCCCTCCAGGCCGCCGGGACCACCGGCAGCGTCACCGTGCTGCTGGACGACTCCCTTTTCAGCGGCCCCGCACTCAACCCCGCCTGGCAGGCCGGGGACGTGGAGGCGGGGGAGGTGGCGCCGCTGTATCCGCTGGCCCTCAACTCGGCCCGCTTCGATCCCGCCATCACCACCGGTCCCCGGCCGCAGGACGCCGCCATGGCCGCGGCGGAGGAGTTCGCCGCGCAGCTCCGCGCGGCAGGCGCCGGGGCGGGACTGACCGTGGCGGCCGGCGTCGAACGCTTGCCTGCATCAGCCGGCGCCGCTCCTGCCCGTTCCGCGGCCGGCCCGTCCGCCCGCGCACTCCCCAGCGCCGTCCTGGCCCAGGTTGAGTCGGCCACCGTGGCCGAGCAGGTTGACCTGATGCTGCAGGTTTCCGACAACTACCTGGCCGAAACCATGGGCCGGATGGCCGCGGTGGCCTCGGGCCGGCCCGGAAGCGGCGAAGCCGCAACCGCCACGGTCGGCGACCAACTGGCCGCGGCCGGAATCCCGGTCGGCACCCTGAAGCTCGTGGACGTGTGCGGGCTGGCCATGGACAACAGGGTTTCCGCCCGGCAACTCACGGAGGTGGTCCGCGCCATCACTACCGGTGCTGACAGCAGGCTCCGCGGGGCCCTCAACGGCTTTCCGGTGGCCGGCCTGACGGGGACGCTGGATGCGCGGTACGGGAATGCCACCACATCCGGCGGCGCGGGGCTGGTCCGCGCCAAGACGGGGACGCTGAACACGGTGCTGGCGCTCAGCGGCTACGTGGTTGACGCCGACGGGCGGCTCCTGGTGTTCTCGTTCATCGGGAACGGGCTGACCCCGGGGGCCGCCGGCAACAAGGAGGCACTCGACCGGGCCGCCACGGCGCTCGCGGGCTGCGGCTGCCGGTAGCTGTGCCCCGCACTACCGCGGCTGGACTCCCAGGAACGCAGCCATGACGACGGCGGCAGGCGCCGAAAGCCAGCCCTTACGGGCCGCCCATGCCTGTGGAGTTCCCCGGTGGGCGAACTTAAGGCCGATCCACAGCCTCCTGTGTTCTGATGGGACCTATGGAGTCCACTTCACGCGAGTCCGCATCGACGCTGTCTTCGGCAGCGCAGTCCGCAACGGCCCAGTCCCGGGCGGACCAACCCCCAACAGCTTCATCCGCCGCCGGAACCACCACCGCCGCATCCCTGATCAACTGGGACCTCGCGGCGTCGGCGGCAGCGCGGCTGGCTCCCGCCGGGCCGGTCCTTGGCCAGGCAGCGATCGGGGAAGCCGTGGACAGCCTGCGCCGGCTCGCGGACGCCTCGGTTCCGCACGTCCACGAGATCACCGGACTGGAAGCGGCACGGGACCTGCGGGACTCCTCGGTGCTGGTGGTGGACCGCGCGTCCTGGGCCAAGGCGAACACCCAGAGCTTCGCCGTAATGCTGAAGCCTGCCATGCAGAAGATGCTGGACAACCGGCGCGGCACCCTGAGCCCTGCGGCCGCCAACGTCAGCGGCGCCATCACCGGCAGCCAGCTCGGCGCCGTCCTGGCCTTCCTGTCCAGCAAGGTCCTGGGCCAGTACGATCCCTTCGCGGCGCTGGCCGAAAACTCCACCGCGCCGGCCGCCGGCAGGCTCCTGCTCGTGGCCCCCAACATCATCTCCGTGGAGCGGGAACTCAACGTTACGCCCGAGGACTTCCGGCTGTGGGTCTGCCTGCACGAGCAGACGCACCGGGTGCAGTTCGCCGCCGCCCCGTGGCTGCGGCACCACATGCTGGAACAGATCGATGAACTCAGCGGCCACCTGCTGGGCAACGTCGATTCCCTGATGGAGCGCGCCTCGGCGGCCGCCCGTTCCCTGAAGGACCGCTCCGCCAACGGAAACACGCCGGGCCGCGGCGCCATCCTGGACCTCCTGCAGGACCCCGAGGAAAAGGCTGCCATCTCCCACCTCACGGCGGTGATGAGCCTCCTCGAAGGACACGCCAACGTGGTGATGGATGCCGTGGACGCCAGCATCATTCCGTCCGTGAAGACCATCCGCCAGCGGTTCAACGACCGCGGCAAGGACCGCGGCGTCATTGAAAAGTTCATCCGCAGCCTCCTCGGCCTGGACGCCAAGATGCGCCAGTACTCCGACGGCGCGCGCTTTGTCCGCGCGGTGGTGGACGTGGCAGGCATGGAGGGCTTCAACAAGGTGTGGGAGTCGGCCGGCCACCTGCCCACGGAACCCGAAATCCACGACGCCAAACTGTGGCTTGACCGGATGGGGCTGTAATTGCCTGAGGCTTCCCCCGCGTCTTGGGCTGCCCGCAGCGGCCGGCGGCGGCCCGGCAGGCTGGCGCCGGTTGTTGGCACCGCACGCAAAATGGTGCAGGAGGCCCTGGCCGGGGCCGGGTATCCGCAGCACGTCGTGGTGGCCTGCAGTGGCGGCCCGGACTCGCTGGCGCTTGCGGCCGTCGCGGCCTACTTCGCCCGCCGCGGCCACGTCGATGGCCACCCCCTGACCGTCGGCGCTGTGGTGGTGGACCACCAGCTGCAGGACGGCTCCGCCCAGGTCGCGGCCCGCACGGCCGGGGCCCTGCAGGAGCTCGGCCTCGAACCGGTGCACATCCGGACCGTGACGGTGGCCGGTGCCGGGATGGGTCCGGAAGCCGCCGCCCGCGAAGCCCGCCATGCGGCACTTGACGAAGCAGCGGCGGAGCAGGGTGCCGGCGCTGTCCTGCTGGGCCACACCCTCGACGACCAGGCGGAGCAGGTGCTTCTGGGCCTGGCCCGGGGCTCCGGAACCCGTTCGCTTGCCGGGATGCGCCCCGCCCGGGCCACTCCGGGCGAGACCCTCCTGCTCCGTCCGTTCCTGGGCCTGCGCCGTGCGGATACCGAGGAAATCTGCGCGGTCGAGGACCTGGAACCCTGGCACGATCCCACCAACGCGGATCCCGCGTACGCCCGTTCGCGCACCCGGGTGGAAGTCCTCCCGCACCTGGAAGACAAGCTGGGTCCGGGCGTCGCCGAATCCCTGGCCCGGACCGCTGCCATCCTCCAGCTGGACGCTGACTACCTGGAGGATGTGGCGGAAAGCACCTACGCCTCCCTCGTGGAGCGGGACGGCGACGGGCTCGGGCTTCCGGAGGAGGCGCTGCGCGCCTTGGCCCCGGCCATCAGGTTCCGCGTCATCGCCAAGGCGGCGGCCGACGTCGGCGGCCAGCAGCCCAGCTACCGGCGCCTTTTGGCGGCGGAGGCGCTGCTGCGGCGGCAGGGATCGGCGGGGCCGGTGGAGCTTCCCGGCGGCGTCAGCGTGTACAGGTTGTCCCTCGCGCACCTGGAGGGCTCGAAGCTCGGCGCAGGGCCGGGGAGGCCGGAGGGCCCGGGTTCCGTTCCCCGTGAACGGGCGCGCTGTGGGAAGCTAGTATTCCGGCCCCAAAAGCCACCCGCAAAATAGTCGCACCCCCGCATCTAAACAGGAGCCATTGGTGGATTCAAACGACGTCCAGGCAGACCTCAAGCACGTTCTCTACACCAAGGAACAGATCCAGCAGCGCATCACCGAGCTCGCTGCGGAGATCGACAAGGACTACGAAGGCCGCGAGATCCTCATTGTGGGCGTCCTCAAGGGTGCCGTGATGGTCATGGCGGACCTCGCCCGGGCACTGCACAGCCATATCTCCATGGACTGGATGGCCGTGTCCTCCTACGGCTCCGGCACCCAGTCGTCCGGCGTGGTCCGCATCCTGAAGGACCTGGATACCGACCTGATGGGCAAGGACGTGCTGATCGTCGAGGACATCATCGACTCCGGCCTCACCCTGTCCTGGCTGAAGACCAACCTGGAATCCCGCGGCACCGCATCGGTGGAGATCTGCACCGCGTTCCGCAAGCCTACCGCCGCCAAGGTGGAGATCGACGTCAAGTACGTCGGCTACGACATCCCCAACGAGTTCGTGGTCGGCTACGGCCTGGACTACGCCGAGAAGTACCGCAACCTGGACTTCGTGGGCACCCTCGCCCCGCACGTCTACGAGTAGGCTGCGCCGCAAGCACCTTGCCCACGAACATCGGCATCAAAGACGTGGCGCGGGCCGCCGGGGTGTCCGCCACCACGGTGTCCCACGTCCTCAACGACGTGTCCTATGCCCGGGTCAGCCCGGAAACCCGGGACAAGGTCAAGGCAGCGGCGGCTGAGCTGGGCTACGGGCCCAACCGCCTGGCGCAGGCCCTGCGCAGCCGCAAGTCGGGGGTCCTGGGCCTGGTCAGCGAAGACGTCGCCACCACCCCGCACGCCGGCCGCATGATCCTGGGCGCCGACCAGGCAGCCCGCGCCCGCGGGTACACCCTCATGCTGATCAACACCGCAGGCTCGGCCGGTCCGGACCTGCGGGAAGCGGACGTGGAGTCGCTGCTGGAACGCCAGGTGGACGGGATCCTCTACGCCACCATGTACCACCGCCGGCTGCAGCCACCACCCAACCTGGGCAAAGTCCCCGCGGTCCTCGTGGACGCAGTCACCGAGGAGGGCGGATTCCCCGCCGTGGTGCCGGATGAATACGGCGGCGCAGCGGCCGCCGTGGGAGCGCTGCTCGCCGCCGGCCACACCCGCATCGGGTTCCTGAACAACACCGAAGACGTGCCCTCCACCCACCAGCGGCTGCAGGGCTTCCGCGAAACCCTGGACCGCGCTGGACTGGACGGCGCCGGCGCGCCGGTGGTCACGGGGTCCTCCGATGCCGACGGCGGCTACGCGGCGGCCAGCCGGATCCTCGCCGGCGACAACCCGCCGTCGGGCCTTTTCTGCTACAACGACCGGATGGCCATGGGGGCCTACCGCGCGGCGGCCGAGCGCGGACTGTCCATTCCGGCTGACCTGTCCATCGTCGGTTTCGACGACCAGGAGCTGATCGCCGCGAACCTGTATCCGGGGCTCACCACCGTGGCCCTGCCGCACTACGCCATGGGAGCCTGGGCGGCGGAGAAGCTGATCGACGCGATCGAAGCCGGTGAAGCCGGCCCCGCCCCTGGGCCCGTCCTCCTTGAGTGTCCGCTGGTCAGCCGGGCGTCGGTCGCCGCACCGGCGGACCGGGGGACGGCACAGGACTGAGGCGGCCTAAAGCGCTACGCCCAAAGGGAACTTTTGCTTTTCACTATGCGTGATGTACTCCGAACGGTGTATAGCTAGAAGCTGACGCAGCACCATCACGCGCGCAGACTACTCGCCGTGCAGCACTACCGGAAGGGACGGGGCCAGCCCCCGAACAGATGAAAGCTAAGAACTTCTTCAAAGGCCCGGGCATCTGGATCGTCGTCGTGGTCGGTCTGCTCCTGGTGGCTTTTGCAACGCTCGCCCCCGGCGGCGCTTCACGGATCGATACCGACAAGGGCCTGGAACTGCTCTCCGGCAACAAGGTGGAGCAGGCCAAGATCTTCGACGGCGAGAACCGCGTTGACCTGACGCTGAAGGACAACCTGCAGGTGGACGGACAGGACAAAGGCAAGAGCGTCCAGTTCTTCTTCGTGGATGCCCGCGCGGCGGACGTGGTGAAGGCCGTCACCGACGCCAAGCCCGCCCAGGGCTTCACCGACCAGCCGATTGAGAGCAACTGGTTCTCCGGCCTGCTGTCCCTGCTGATCCCGGTCATCCTGCTGGGCGCCCTCTTCTGGTTCCTGATGACCCGCATGCAGGGCGGCGGCTCCAAGATCATGCAGTTCGGCAAGTCCAAGGCCAAGATGGTCAGCAAGGACATGCCGCAGGTGACCTTCGTCGACGTCGCAGGCGCCGACGAGGCCGTGGAGGAACTCCAGGAGATCAAGGAGTTCCTGCAGGAACCGGCCAAGTTCCAGGCCGTGGGCGCCAAGATCCCCAAGGGCGTGCTGCTGTACGGCCCTCCGGGTACCGGCAAGACCCTGCTGGCCCGCGCCGTGGCCGGCGAGGCCGGCGTCCCGTTCTTCTCCATCTCGGGTTCGGACTTCGTGGAAATGTTCGTCGGCGTCGGCGCGTCCCGCGTCCGCGACCTCTTCGAACAGGCCAAGGCAAACTCCCCGGCCATCATCTTCGTGGATGAGATCGACGCCGTGGGCCGCCACCGTGGCGCCGGCATCGGCGGCGGCAACGACGAACGCGAGCAGACCCTAAACCAGCTGCTGGTGGAGATGGACGGCTTCGACGTCAAGACCAACGTCATCCTGATCGCCGCCACCAACCGGCCCGACGTCCTGGACCCGGCCCTGCTGCGTCCGGGCCGCTTCGACCGCCAGGTCTCCGTGGAGGCCCCGGACCTGGTGGGCCGCGACCAGATCCTGCAGGTGCACGCCAAGGGCAAGCCGATGGCGCCGGGCGTGGACCTGAAGGCAGTGGCGAAGAAGACCCCCGGTTACACCGGTGCGGACCTGGCCAACGTCCTGAACGAGGCGGCGCTGCTGACCGCCCGCTCCAACGCCAACCTGATCGATGACCGCGCCCTGGACGAGGCGATCGACCGCGTCATGGCCGGCCCGCAGAAGCGCAGCCGCGTGATGAAGGAACACGAACGCAAGATCACCGCCTACCACGAGGGCGGCCATGCACTGGTTGCCGCGGCCCTGCGGAACTCTGCACCCGTCACCAAGATCACCATCCTTCCCCGCGGCCGTGCGCTGGGCTACACCATGGTGGTCCCGGAGAACGACAAGTACTCCGTCACCCGCAACGAGCTGCTGGACCAGATGGCGTACGCCATGGGCGGCCGCGTCGCCGAGGAAATCGTCTTCCACGACCCGTCCACCGGCGCCTCCAACGACATCGAAAAGGCCACCGGCACCGCGCGCAAGATGGTCACCGAGTACGGCATGAGCGAACGCGTCGGCGCCGTGCGCCTGGGCCAGGGCGGCGGCGAACCGTTCCTGGGCCGCGACGCCGGGCACGAGCGCAACTACTCGGACCAGATCGCCTACGTGGTGGACGAGGAAGTGCGCCGGCTGATCGACCAGGCCCACGACGAGGCGTACGCCATCCTGACCGAGAACCGCGACATCCTGGACATCCTTGCCCTGGAACTGCTGGAGCGCGAGACCCTCAACCAGGCCGAAATTGCCGACATCTTCCGCGACGTCCGCAAGCGCGACTTCCGCGAGGTGTGGCTGTCCAAGGAAACCCGTCCGGTCCTTGCCGGCCCTGTGGAGACCCGCCAGGAGCGGGCCGAACGCGAAGCCCAGGAGGAGGCCAAGAAGGCCCGGCTGGACGAGCCGCTGGACGCCCAGCCGCCGCATCCGCAGGGCGTTCCGGAGGACGCTCCGTTCCAGGGAGGGACCCCCGACTCGGGTCCTGACACCCTTCGCGGCTAAGCTTTCCCTGTGAATTCCTTCGACGACGACGACGTTCCCGCCTCCGCCGAGTACCTGGCGGAGGCCGGTTCCCCCCATCCAAAAAGCGGCAAAGTGGACCGGCCGCGGATCGAAGCGGCCGTCCGTGAAATCCTGCTGGCCATTGGGGAGGACCCGGACCGCGGTGGCCTGATCGACACCCCCAAGCGGGTGGCCAAGGCCTACGCCGAGGTGTTTGCCGGGCTGCACCACGACCCCGCAGACGTCCTGTCCACCACCTTCGACCTCGACCACGAAGAGCTGGTCCTGGTCAAGGACATCCCGTTCTACTCCACCTGCGAGCACCACCTGGTGCCGTTCCACGGCGTGGCCCACGTGGGTTACATTCCGTCACATGACGGCCGGGTGACCGGGCTGAGCAAACTGGCCCGGCTGGTGGACATCTACGCCCGCCGTCCCCAGGTGCAGGAGCGCCTGACCACTGAGATTGTCGAAGCGATGGTCCGCCACCTCAAGCCCCGTGGCGCCATCGTGGTTGTCGAATGCGAACACATGTGCATGTCAATGCGCGGTATCCGCAAGCCCGGAGCGAAGACCGTCACCAGCGCGGTCCGCGGGCAGCTTCATGACCCGGCCACCCGTGCCGAAGCCATGAGCCTCATCCTCGGAAGGTAACAACAGACCATGGACTCACTCGCTGCAGCCCCCGGAACGGGGCCCGCAACCTCGCCGCTGCCCATCCTGCGCAAACCGCGCCCGGCAGCGCGTTTCGAAGACCTCCCCACCGACCGCACCCTGGTCATGGGAATCCTCAACGTCACCCCCGATTCCTTCAGCGACGGCGGCAAGCATGCGACGGCGGACACCGCCATTGCGGCCGGCCTCCGGATGTTCTACGCCGGCGCCGACATCATCGACGTCGGCGGTGAATCCACCCGCCCGGGTGCCGAGGATGTGGCCCCGGACGAGGAACAGCGGCGGGTGCTGCCCGTGATCGAGGCCCTGGTCAAGGCCGGAGCGCTGGTCAGCATCGACACCACCCACGCGTCGACGGCGGCCGCTGCCGTGGCGGCCGGTGCAGCCATCATCAATGACATCTCCGGCCTCACCATCGAACCGGAAATGGCTGAACTCGTGGCCGCCAGCAAGGTGCCCTACGTCCTCACCCACCGCCGCGGCGACGCCCGGACCATGAATTCGCTGGCCGAGTACACCGACGTCGCAGGCGAAGTGGTGGCGGAACTGGCAGGAGTGCGGGACAAGCTCTACGCGGCCGGCGTGGCCCGCGAACAGATCATCATCGATCCGGGCCTGGGCTTCGCCAAGAACGACGCCCAGAACTGGGAACTGCTGCAGAACCTGGACCAGCTGGACACCCTGGGCCACAAGGTCCTGGTGGGTGCCTCCCGCAAGCGTTTCCTGGGCACCCTGCTGACCGTGGCCGGCAAGTCGGCGGCTCCGGAGGAGCGGGACGGCGCCACCGCGGCCATCACCGCCATCAGCGCCTACCGCGGCGCCTGGGCTGTCCGGGTGCACGACGTCGGATCCAGCCTCGACGCCGTCAAGGTCGCCGCCCGGATGGCCGCAGCACCCGCTGTACCCAAAGCAACCTAGGGCCGGGGGACCCCATGGACAGGATTACGCTGACCGGTGTGACCGCCGTCGGCCATCACGGCGTGTTTGACTTCGAACGCCGCGAGGGCCAGCCCTTTGTGGTGGACGCGGTGCTGCACCTCGACTTCACCAAGGCGGCGGAGTCCGACGATGTCACGGATACCGCCCACTACGGTGAGGTGGCGAAGCGTATTACTGACTGGATTTCCGGGGAACCCCTCAACCTGATCGAGGCACTCGCGGTGCGCATCGCCGAGAGCCTGCTCAGCGAATTCCCGCTCCTGGCCGTGGAAGTCACCGTGCACAAACCGCAGGCGCCCATCGAAGTTCCATTCGGTGACGTCGCAGTGACTGTCCACCGCTCAGCCCCGGGCGTGCGCGCATGAACGGCGCCTACACCAAAGCGGTCCTGGCCCTGGGCAGCAACCTCGGGGAACGCAATGAAACCCTGACCGAGGCAGTGGCGGATCTCGTGGACCCGCCGGAGGTCCGCCTCCTGGCCGTCTCGCCGATTGTGCAGACGAAGGCCGTGGGCGGGCCCGCGGGACAGCCGGACTTCCTGAACATGGTCATCACCGTGGAAACCTGCCTGTCACCGCAGGAACTGCTGGCGCACTGCCAGGCCGTGGAAAACAAGCACCACCGCGTCCGGGAGGTCCATTGGGGGCCACGGACGCTCGACGTCGACATCATTACCTACGGCGATGTCCGCAGCGACGATCCCGACCTCACCATCCCGCACCCGCGCGCGGCTTCGCGGGCGTTCGTGCTCTACCCGTGGTCCCTCATCGAACCGGGGGCCACGCTCGGCGGCGAACGCATCAGCGCCCTGGCAGCCCGGGCGGAGGATTTCGGGGACCTTGCCCCGTTTGATGGGTTTGGCGACTTCGACGGGATGCCCACCGCGGGAGCGGTGGACGACCGATGAAGCCCGTCAATCCGCTGCGCCTGATGCTGATCGGCGTCATCCTTGCGGTGGCGGGCTGGTCGGCAACTGTCGTCACCAGCCGGTACGGGATGTCCACGCCGGTGCTGCCTCCCACGGCGCTGGCCACCATGGCCGTGATCGTCATCATCACGCTCATCCTGGGGATCCGGGTCCTGCGGTGGCGCAACAGCCACAAGCCGGACAGCAAGGCGAAGAAGACCCAGTTGGACCCGCTGCTGGCCGCCCGGACACTGGTCCTGGCCCAGGCCTGCGCGTACGCCGGAACTGTGCTGCTGGGCTGGCACGCCGGCATCTTCCTGGACCAGCTGAGGATTTGGAGCCTGCGCAGCGACCAGGGCATCACCTGGCTGGCGCTGGTCATGGCCGGCGGCGGCCTGGTGATGATCGTCGTGGGCCTGGTGGTGGAGCGGTTCTGCCGGATCCCGCCGGAGGACGGGGACGCGAACGGCGTCGAGGGGAAGAAGGGCCGGACTGCGCGCGGAGAGGCGGCAGGGGAAGGCGAGTATGCATACCGAGGCGATTGACCCGCCGGGTATCGCCTGGCAGCGGGTTTCGCCCAAATACGTCACCGTGCGGCTGGTTGAGTGGGCCCTTGCCAACCTCGCCACCGTGCTGGTCCTGTCCCTTCCCCTGGTTTTCGTACTTCTGGGCTGGTGGTCCTGGCCGCCGCTGGGCCTGGCCATCGCCGTGCCCGCCGCGGTGCTGCTCGTGGCCCTGTGGCGCCTGGTGCTCATCCCGCGGCAGGTGCGCGCCATCGGCTACGCGGAACGCGACGACGACCTTTTGATCCGGAGCGGCATCTTCTTCCAGCGCGCCATGGCCGTTCCCTACGGCCGCATGCAGTACGTCGACATTGCCGTGGGGCCGGTGGAACGCGGGCTGGGCCTGTGCACGGTGAAGCTCCACACCGCGTCTTCCGGCACGAACGCGAGCATCCCCGGCCTGCCGGCGGCAGAGGGGGTGCGGCTCCGCGAGCAGCTGGCGGCACGGGGCGAAGCCAGGCTGGCAGGGCTGTGACCGCTGACGGCCCGCTGCCCGTGGTCCCGCAGCCAGCGGGCAGCCAGCAGACCCCGGCAGCGTCCGACGACGACTGGCGGCGCGTGCATCCCGCCTCGCCGTTCGTGCGGGGCTGGGTTGCGCTGGCCGCCATCGTGTTCTTCTTCGGCAGGGACATCTTCGAACGGGTCCTGCAGGGCCAGCCCGTCTTCGAAGAGGGGCTTGCCCGGCGCGCGCCGTGGCTCCTTGCCGGCGGCGGGACCGTGCTGGCCATCGCGGTGCTCGGGTTCATCCTCAGCTGGTACTTCACCAAGTACCAGGTGTCCGGAGGCTACGTCCGCGTGGACAGCGGCCTGCTGTTCCGCCAGCACCGCCAGGCACGGCTGGACCGGGTGCAGGCGATCGACATCGAGCAGCCACTGCTGGCGCGCATCTTCGGCCTGGCGGAGCTCAAGTTCGAGGTGGCCGACGCCGGCGAATCGGCAGTCCGCCTGGCCTACCTGAAGATCGGCGACGCCAGCCAGCTCCGCGCCACCATCCTCGCCCGGGCCTCCGGTGCCGTACCCGCAGCGGGGTACGCGGCCGGCCCCGCACCCGAGGCGCCGGAGCACCCGGTACTTACGGTGCCGCCGTCGCGCCTTGTCGGTTCGCTGCTGCTGAGCGAGCAAAGCTTCTTTGTGGTGGTGGGCGGAATCGCGTCCACGGTGCTGTCCGCACTCACGGAAAACCGAGCCTTCTACTTCTACCTGATTCCCGCCGTCCTGGGCCTCGCGGCCAGCTACTGGAACCTGTTCAACAAGGGCTACAACTTCACGGCAGCCATTTCGCCTGACGGGATCCGGCTGCGGTACGGGCTGCTGGACACCCAGGCGCAGACGCTGCCGCCCGGCCGGATCCAGGCGGTGAAGATCGCCCAGCCGCCGCTGTGGCGCCCGTTCGGCTGGTACCGGATGCAGGTCAACGTGGCCGGGTACGGCGTCGCCGGGAACGCGGCGGCGGGAAATACCAGGACCACCCTGCTGCCCGTCGGCACGCTCGCCGATGCCCTCGACATGCTCGCGCTGGTGCTGCCGGACCCCGGAACTGCCCACCCGGCCGCAGTCTTTGGAGCCGGACTCACGGGGTGGAATTCCGACGGCGGATTCGTCACCACGCCGCGCCGGGCCCGGTTCCTCGCGCCGCTGGCATGGCGCCGGAACGGTTTCACCGCGACCGATACCGCCCTGCTGATCCGTTCGGGGCGCTGGTGGCGCGAGCTGGTGGTGGTTCCGCACCAGCGGACGCAGTCCATGGCCCTGCACCAGGGGCCGCTGGCGCGCCGCTTCCGTGTGGCCGACCTCGTCCTGCACACGACCTCCGGGCCGGTCTCGCCGCGGTTGACGCAGGCCGGGCTGGATGAGGCGCAGCGGCTGTTCGACGAGCAGACCGCCCGGGCCAGGCTGGCCCGGAAGCGGCAGACGACGGAACAATGGCTCCGGCAGGTGGTCCCGCCCGCAGTCGGCACCGTCCCCCTGGCCGGCCTCCCGACCGCCGCCCCGTCCAACCATCAACAGGAAGGCCACCAGCATGGCTAAGCCCGGGCGCCTCGGCGTCGGAATCATCGGCGCGGGAAAGGTGGGTGCGGTCCTCGGTGCCGCCCTGCGCGCGGCCGAGCACGCCGTCGTCGGGGTTTCGGCGGTGTCCGATGCCAGCCGTGAACGTGCTGAGGCGTTGCTGCCCGGCGTCCCCGTCCTGGAAGTGCAGGACATCGTGGAGCGGGCTGAACTGGTGTTGCTGGCAGTTCCCGACGACGCCCTGCCGGACCTGGTGGAGGGCCTGGCGAAGCTGGGGGCCTGGCAGCCCGGGCAGCTGGTGGCACACACGTCCGGCCGCTTCGGGGTGGGCGTTCTGCGTCCGGTCCGGGCCGCCGGCGCCGTTCCTTTGGCGCTGCACCCTGCCATGACGTTCACCGGAATGAGCCTTGACCTGACCAGGCTGCTGGACTGCACGTTCGGTGTGACGGCCGACGCCGCCATGCTGCCCATCGCCCAGGCCCTGGTGGTGGAGATGGGTGCTGAGCCGGTGGTGATCGCCGAGGCCGACCGGACGCTATACCACGCAGCCCTGGCGCACGGATCCAACCATTTGGTCACCCTGGTGGCCCAGGCCTCGCAGTTGCTGCGCGAAGTTGGCGTGGAGCTGCCCGAACGCATGCTGGGCCCGCTGCTGCGGGCCACGCTGGAGAACGCGCTGGCCTCGGGGGAGTCAGCCCTGACCGGGCCGGTGGCCCGCGGCGACGTTGGGACGGTGCGTGCGCACGCCGAGGCTCTGCGGGAGTACGACGGCGGCGGGCAAGGTGACGTGCTTGAGGCCTACCTTGCGATGGCGCGCGCCACGGCCCGCCGGGCCGAGGGGCGCGGGCTGCTGAAACCCGACCAGCTGAAGGGGCTCCGTGACGCCCTCGATCCGAAGGAGGACTGATGTCCATTCAACTTGTCACCACGGTCGCCGGCCTTCAGGCGGAGAGCGCACGGCTCCTGCATTCGCGCAAGGGCGTTTCGCAGGGACTGGTTCCCACGATGGGCGCACTCCACGAAGGCCACGCTGCCCTGGCGCGCACCGCCGTCGAACAGAACGACGTGGTGGTGGCCAGTATTTTCGTCAACCCCCTCCAGTTCGGCGACGCCGTAGACCTGGACCGCTACCCACGGACGCTGGACGCGGACCTGGCGCTGCTGGAGGAACAGGGCGTTGATCTTGCGTTCGCGCCGTCGGTGGACGAGGTGTACCCGGGCGGGGAGCCGTTGGTGCGGATCACGTCGGGCCGGCTCGGGGACAAGTGGGAGGGGGCCTCCCGGCCCGGCCACTTCGACGGCGCACTGACCGTCGTAGCTAAACTGCTGCATTACGGCATTCCCGCAGCCGGCCTGCCGGAGGGTTCCGGGAGCGGGGTTCAGTCCGGGGCCGCCCTGCCGGCGTACCGGGCGTACTTCGGGCAGAAGGACGCGCAGCAGCTGGCGCTGGTGCGCAGGATGGCGGCGGACCTCAATTTCCCGGTGGAGATCGTGGGCGTGCCCACCGTCCGCTCGGCTGACGGACTGGCGCTGTCCAGCCGGAACCGGTTTCTGTCCGGGGAGGAACGCGAAGCGGCGCTGGTGCTGTCCCGGGCATTGCGGCTGCTGGAGGAGCGGGCCAACGCCCACGAGCCGCTGGACCTCGATTCCGCGCAGGCCATGATCGAGTCCCAGCCCCTGGTGGCACTGGACTATTTCGACGTGGTGGATCCGGACACCCTGGAGCCACTGGCCGAGAACTGCCGGGAAACCCCCTTCCGGGGAGAAGCGCTGGCCCTTATTGCTGCGAAGGTGGGCCCGGTCCGGCTGATCGACAACATGCCGCTGAGCTCCTAGCGGCGGCCCGGCCGTTGCTGTTGAACTGCGGGGATCGCTGTTGAACTAGATCCCGGGCCTGTCGCGGCTGGTCATGAGCTGTTCGAGGAGCGCGCGTTCGGGGCGGCCGGGATTCCGTGCGACGCAGAGGCGCAGGCGGTCTCGAACGATTTCGTCCTCAGGGTCACTGCTGCACAGCAGTTCGTCGATGATTTCCTGCGCCTGCCATCGGAGCGACTCGATGGCGAACTGCCGGATTTCGGCCGGAGTCTCGCTGGACATCCAGGGGTCAGGATCCGAGGGCACGGCCTGGAACATCCGCTCTGCTGTCATTGGGGCCTCCTTGCACCAATCCGAAGTGGCCGGTGGTTTGGCCTCCGCGGCGTTTGAGAGCACTGCGCGTAGACTCAACAGTACAGCGGGAAAGACCGGTCTGTCTTCCCCCGAAGGAGAATGAAGTTCCATGAGTACAGAGGCGAAGGTCCCGTCGTCCGCCACGTCTTCGACCCCAGGGGCGTCGGAAGGCCACGCCAATTCGGAAGAGCGGATCCTTGCGGTGGCGTACGAGCTGTTTTCACGCCGGGGAGTCCGGGATGTGGGCGTCAACGAGCTCATTGAGCGTTCGGGGGTGGCCAAGGCCACCTTCTACAGACACTTTCCCTCAAAGGACTCGCTTGTCCTGGCATTCCTGGAGCAGCGGGACAAGCTCTGGACGGTGGAAGCGATCGTGACCCAGGCGCGCCGGCGCGGGAGCACTCCCGTGGAGCGTCTGCTGGCGGTATTCGACGTCCTGGGCGAGTGGTTCCAGCGCGAAGACTTCGAAGGAAGCACCTTCATCCATGTCCTGCTGGAGATGGGCCCGTCCCATCCGCTGGGACAGGCGAGCATCGATTATCTGGCAAAGCTGCGGGGCCATATCCAGGCGTTGGCGGAGGAAGCGGGACTGGCAGGCCCGGACGAGTTCGCCCGTTCCTGGCAAATCCTGATGAAGGGCTCCATTATCTCGGCCACGGGCGGCGACCTGCAGGCCGCCAAGCGGGCGCAGCAGATGGCTCGCTGGCTGATCGAGCACCACACAGCCTGAGCCGGAGGCCGCCGTCGTACGCGTTTTCGCTGCGCATATTCCTTTTCCGCCCCAAATAAGCGGTGCGAAAAGGAATGTTCGCGTCGAATGCGACGCGACGCCCCGCAGTCTGATGTCCGTGCGCTTCGAATAAATAGTCAGCTTGCTTATTACTTTCATTCTTCCTAGGCTGGAAACTGTCAGGCAAACAACTCTCGAAGCGGTAGCCCGCGCGCCGAAAATGGCCGCGGCCCGCCTCAGGCGAGGAGGAAGAATGTCAGAGCACAGCATCGCAGGCAAGAAGGTCGCATTCCTTTTGACTGACGGCGTGGAGCAGGTGGAACTCACCAGCCCGTGGCAGGCAGTGAAGGACGCCGGCGGCGAGCCGACGCTGGTGGCGCCCAAGAGCGGGAAGCTGCAGGGGTTCAACGGTACCGAGAAGGGTGACACCTTCGACGTCGACCTCACCGTCGCGGAGGCCAATGCCTCCGACTTCGATGCGCTGGTCCTTCCCGGCGGGGTCGTCAACGCCGACCACCTGCGGGTGGACAAGGACGCCCGGAGCTTCACCCGGAGCTTCTTTGAACAGCACAAGCCGGTGGCATCGATCTGCCACGGACCGTGGCTGCTGATCGACGCCGGGGTCGTCCGGGGCCGGAACGTCACGTCCTACTTCACCCTGGAAACCGACCTGAAGAACGCCGGCGCCAACTGGACGGACCAGGAAGTGGTGGTCGACCAGGGCCTGGTGACCAGCCGGAAGCCGGACGATCTCCCCGCGTTCAACAGCAAGCTGGTGGAGGAAATCTCCGAGGGCCAGCACGCCGGCCAGACGGCCTAAAACCCCACTGTTCCCTCAGGGTTTGAAAAAAATACCCGTGCCCTGGAATTAGTCCAGCGGGTAGAGTGTTGGCATCTGCAGCGGCGCTGACCGCGCATCACTCATCAAAACCCTGAGGGAACACCCATGTCTACCGAAGCCTCCCCGAACGCCAAGGGCCAGGCCGTCCAGAGCCAGGCAGCACAGAGCCCGGCAGCCGGGCCCGCCGCGCCCGAGAAGATGTCCCGGGAGGCAGTCACCATCATCAGCACGCTCCTGGTGGCGACGTTCGTGGTGATCCTCAACGAGACCATCATGAACGTGGCCCTGCAGCGGCTCATGGTGGACCTGCGGGTGGACCCGCCCACGGTCCAATGGCTCTCCACCGGCTTCATGCTCACCATGGCGGTGGTCATCCCGACCACCGGCTTCATCCTCCAGAGCCTGTCCACGCGCGCCGTGTTCATGCTCGCCATGGGGCTGTTCGCCGGCGGCACGGCGCTGGCCGCGGCGGCCCCCGGATTCGAAGTCCTGCTGCTGGCCCGCATCATCCAGGCCAGCGGTACCGCCATCATGCTTCCGCTGCTGATGACCACCATCCTCACCCTGGTCCCGCTGGCCAGGCGCGGGGCGGTGATGGGCAATGTCAGCATCGCCATCTCGGTGGCCCCCGCCATGGGCCCCACCGTCTCAGGCCTGATCCTGGAGCACTTCACCTGGCGGTTCATGTTCGTGTTCGTGCTGCCGGTGGCCCTTGCCGCGCTGGCCATCGGGGCGAAGTACCTCACCAACATCGGCGAGACGGAGAAAGCAAAGCTGGACGCACTGTCGGTGGTCCTCACCGTCCCGGCGTTCGGCGGCTTGGTGTACGGGCTCAGCCAGATCGGCGGCGGCCACGGCGGCCAGGCCGGCCCCGGCGCAGCCGCCATCGCAGCCCTGGTCATCGGCGTCGCCGCCCTGGCGGTCTTCGTGCTGCGCCAGGTCCGGCTGCAGAAGGCCGCCGCGCCGCTGCTGGACCTGCGTGCCTTCAATTTCCGGATGTTCACCGTCTCGGTCCTGCTGATGGTCGTTGCCATGATGGCCCTGTTCGGCGGGGTTATCCTGCTGCCGCTCTACCTGCAGGAAATCCGCGGCCTCGGCTCGTTGGAAACCGGCCTGGCCCTGCTTCCCGGCGGCCTCGCCATGGGCCTGCTGGGCCCCGTCATCGGCCGCGCGTTCGACAAGGTGGGCCCGCTGCCGCTCACCGTCAGCGGTTCCGTGCTCATGGTGCTGACGCTCTGGCAGTTTTCCATGCTCGACGCCGGCACGGCCGTTTGGTGGATCATCACTCTGCACGTGGGGCTGAGCTTCGGCCTGGCACTGTTGTTCACCCCCGCCTTCACCACTGGCCTGAACCCGCTGCCGCCGCACCTCTACTCCCATGGCTCTGCGATCATGAGCACCACCCAGCAGGTGGCCGGCGCCGCGGGCACGGCGCTGCTGGTCTCCATCTTCGCCGTGGTGAGCGCGACGTCGGGGCTCGTCGCCGGGATGGGCGCCGCTTTCCTGACGGCAACCGTCATAGCCGTTGCCGCCGTCGTGCTGTCCGCGATGATGCGCAAGACCGAAGGCGCCGGCGGGCACGGACCTGCGCACTGACCCAACTGGCTCGCAGTAGTTGTCGTTCTGAACCGTCAAAACGACAACTACTGCCAGTTACATGGGTCAGCCGGCGAAGAAGTCGCTCAGTTCCTTGATCAGCTTGTCCGGGGCCTTGATGACGCCGTCGTGGCCGTAGCCGGGCAGGATGGTGTAGCTGGACCCCGAGAGGACGTCGTGGATCTGGCCGCAGGCAATGCCGAAGTAGGCCGGGCTCTTTTCGCCCACCACGATCAGCGTTTCCAGCGGCAGGTCCAGGAACGGCTCGGCCGGCATGTCCGCGGCAATGATCGCCTTGATCTCGCGGACGCCGGTTCGCATCAGCTCGCGCTGCTGCTTGCCCTCGCTGGTGCCCGCCGTCAGTTTGTTGGCCAGGGTCAGCATGGACAGCGGCATGCGTGAGGAGAACGCCCCGCCCGCCTCGAGGCCCCGCTGGATCACGGCCAGCGCGCGGTCATCATCCTTGGCGGCGATGGCCTTCTCGTACTCGCCGATCCAGTCGGCGGTGACGCTGCCGTTCACGGAGACCGCGGGATCGTAGACGGCGAGCCGCTCCACCGGCAGCGTCCGGGCCGCGTGCAGGGCCACCGCCCCGCCAAAGCTGTGGCCGAAGACATCCGTGCTGGACGTGTGTTTCATGACGGTGTCCAGGTCCCGGATGTCCACATCGAGGGTGTAATCCTCGGGCTGGGGCGACGACGATCCCCGGCCGCGGCGATTGAAGGTGTGCACCGGCCGGCCCAGGGAAGCGCTGAGTTTTTGGGCAAATTTCGCGTAGTCGGCGGCCGTCACCATGGAAGGCGGCACCACCACCACGCCCGAACCCGCCGAAGCCAGTTCCGTGCCGGTGGAGAAGAGCTCCACAGTGCCGCCGTCGGGGGTCCTGATGTTCTCTCGCGTCATGGTCCGAGCCTAGCCGAGCAAGTGACTGCGGGCATCCCGGACACCGCCGGTTCAGCCCAGCCGGTCGATCAGGGCCTGGCTCGCCGCCCGGATGGCCGGCAGTTGGCCGCCGAGCCCGCACAGGATGAGCCCCGCGTCCGCCGCCTGCGCTGCTGAGTCGCCGCTGGCCACCCCGTCCGCGCGAAGGTAGATGAGGGACTCGACCAGGCGGAACGTGAAGTCACCGCCGTCCGGGCCGCCGGAGGCGGAGAGGCCGGCGCCCAGCTGCCCGTACAGGCGGCGAAGTTCCCGGCGGTCGGCCAGGAAGCGGGCAAAGCGGGTGCTCCTGACTTCCGGCAGGTGGTACAGGACGCCGAGGTTCCAGCGTGCGGTGCACAACTGGGTGCCGTCATACAGCGCGACGGCGTGCAGCCGGCTTCCCGCCGGGCCTTCCGGTGCGCCGGCATCACCGGGCAGACCGGCCACGGCACGCGCAAACCGCAGCCCGCCGGACACTGTCCCCTCCAGCAGGTCCTCGAGGATCTCGTCCTTGGTCTTGAAGTGGTGGTACAGCGACGACTGCCGGATCCCCACCGCGTCCGCGATGGAGCGGGTGGAGGTGCTGGCGAAGCCCTGGGTGGTGAACAGCTCGGCCGCGGCGTCCAGGATTTCGTCGCGGGCCGTGGCCCCGGGCCTGGAGGGCTGCTGATGGCGGGGGCGTCCCGGTCCGGCTGAAGTCACCGCATCATTCTTGCACCGCTGCGGGCGGTCGGGCACCGGATGCGGCGCCGCATGCGTGATGGTGAGGGAACGGAAATCCGGCCGAAACATGATGTCTATCCGCCTTTTACAGAGGCGAAACTGTTTGGGGACATCCCACTGGAAAACTATCAATTGACCGGTAATCAGCAGCCGTCGGCCGGGCGCTGCCGTACCGGGAGGCTTCGCCCCCACGATCCCGTTCCAGCCCCGGAGAGTCCCATGACATCAACCGTCCTTCCCACCGCGCATGCGGACGATGCAGACCTGACGTCCCTTGGCTACCAGCCCACCCTGCACCGGAAGCTTGGCCGCTACGCTTCGTTTGCCGCCGGCTTCTCCTTTGTTTCCATCCTCACCACCATCTTCCAGCTCTTCGCCTTTGGCTACTCCTTCGCCGGACCGGCATTCTTCTGGACCTGGCCGGTTGTGCTGGTGGGCCAGCTGCTGGTCGCCCTGAACTTCGCCGAACTCGCCGCCCGCTACCCCCTGTCCGGCGCGGTCTACCAGTGGGCACGCCGGGTTGGAGGAGAAGGAGTTGGCTGGTTCGCCGGCTGGTTCATGGCGATCGCCCAGGTGGTCACCGCCGCCGCCGCGGCCATCGCCCTGCAGGTTGTCCTGCCGCAGCTGTGGGACGGCTTCCAGGTGGTGGGTGGGGACCCCGCCCTCAACACCGTCACCGGCGCTTCGAACGCCGTGATCCTCGGGGCAGTCCTCCTGGTGGCCACCACCATCATCAACTCCCTGGGCGTCAAGCTCATGGCCCATGTCAACTCTGTCGGCGTCACCTGCGAAATCGTCGGTGTTGCTGCCGTGATTCTCGCCCTGATCAGCGCCGCCCAGCGCGGACCGGACGTCGTGGCGGACACCACCGTCCTCCAGGGTTCCGACCTCGGCGCCGTGGGTGCCTTCCTGGTCTCAGGCCTGATGGCCGCCTACGTCATGGTGGGCTTCAACTCCGCCGGCGAGCTGTCCGAGGAAACCAAGGACCCGCGCCGCACCGCACCCCGTACCATCCTCTCCGCCCTGCTGATCTCCGGCGTCGGGGGAGCGCTGATGATCATCACCGCCCTGATGGCCGCACCCAGCCTCGACGACGGCCGGCTGGCCACCGAGGGCCTGCCCTACGTTCTCACCGCGGTCCTGGGCACCTTCTGGGGCAAGGTCCTGCTGGTGGACGTCGCCATCGCCATCTTCGTCTGCACCCTGGCGATCCAGACCGCCGGTTCCCGGCTGGTGTTCTCCATGGCCCGCGATGGCAAGCTCCCGGCGTCGGCCCTGCTCTCCTCGGTCCACCCCACCCGCGGCACGCCCATGTGGCCCTCCATCGCCATCGGCGCCCTGGCAGTTGCCGTGCTGGCCATCAACGTTGGCAATGCCGCCCTGTTCACCACCCTCTGCAGCGTCTGCATCGTGATGGTCTACCTCGCCTACCTCCTGGTCACCGTCCCGCAGCTGGCCAACCGCCTGCGCGGCGACTGGGACCGGGTGGGGGAGGCCATGCCCGCGGGCCTCTTCTCGCTGGGCCGCTGGGGCCTTCCGGTCAACATCCTCGCCGTCCTCTACGGGGGAGCCATGGTGGTCAACCTCGCCTGGCCCCGGCCCGAGGTGTACGACCCCGCCGGCGAAAACGGGCTCCTCCTCTGGTCCGCGCCGCTGATGGTCGCCGCCGTCCTGCTCCTGGGCGTCTGGGTCCGGCAACGGAACCTGGCCGCCCACCGCTGATCCCCGGAACCCCACGAACCCACACCACGCACAGGACTGAGATGACACAGACCCTCGAAACACCAGTTGCCGGCACCGCCACCACGGCCGGAGCCCGCGCCCACGCCCGGGAACAGCACGGCAGGACAGCGGACACCATGCGGTTCGTGCCCGCAGCGTCCGCCCCGGCCCGCCTGCTGGCAGGAATGCCCGACGGCGCGTCCCCCACGTGGGCGGAGTCCCTCGCCTTTGGCCGCTACACCACCATGGCATTGGCCCGCGGAACCCGGATCCGGATCACGGACACCGCCGGCGACGCCTGCGTGCACACCCTCCTGTACCGTGCGGACGCGCTGCACGAGCGCTTCAACGCCGCGGACACCGTGAAGGTCCCCTGGCAGGCCTACCCGGGCACCGGGCACCCGCTGCTATCGGACGCCGGCCGGCTGATGGCCACGATCGTTGCCGACACCTCCGGCCGGCATGATGCCCTGACCTGTGCCACCACCCTTGCAGGCAACACCGCGAAGTACGGTGCCGGAACAGCGCACAGCGCCTCCCCGGCCGCCCGCGAACTGCTCACCCTGGGCGCCCTCAAGAACGGCCTCGGCCCGCGGGACGTCGCGCCGTCGCTGTCCTTCTTCAAAGGCAGCACCGTGGACCCGGCCGGAAACATCACCTTCACCGGCAGCGCCGGGCCGGGCGCCGCCGTCGAACTCCTCCTCCAGCTGGACGCCGTGCTGGTCCTGGCCAATACCGCCCACCCGCTGGACCCGCGCCCGGACTTCGCCGGGACCGCCGTCGACATCGTTGCCTGGCATGCGCCGCACGACCTCGCCGAACTCGAAGCCGGGCGCCTCACCGGACCCCTGGCCCCGGAACACCTGCAGGCCCTCCGCAACACCGACCACGACCTCACCGCAAGGAACGCCCGATGAACGCCACCGCTCCCGCCACCATCCCGGCTGCCGGCGACACCGCCCTGGTGCCCGGCGCCGTCGTCCTCGACGAATTCGTTGAAGCCCGCGGGCCGTGGTCCGCAGTGGTTGCCGCCGGGGACGTGCTGACCATCGTGGACCTGGAAGGCAACCAGGCCGTGGACTGCCTGCTCTACGCCGCGGCGGACACCACGGTGCGTTACTCGGCACCCGCAACCATTGCCGCGCAGCGCTCGATTGTCCTGACCACGGGTTCGGTCCTGCGGGCGGACACCGGGGCGCCGCTGATGACCGTGGTGGCGGACGAGGTGGGCGTGCACGACACCATCGGCGGAGCCTGCTCGCAGGAATCGAACACCCTGCGCTACGGACAGCACACCCGCGAACAGCACGCCTGCGTGGAGAACTTCCTGATCGAGGGCTCACGCTGGGGCCTCGGCAAGCGGGACCTTGTCTCCAACATCAACTGGTTCATGAACGTCCCGGTGGACCCGGACGGTGCCCTGGGCATCGTGGACGGGCTGTCCGCTCCCGGCAAGCGGGTGGCCCTGCGCGCCGAGGTGGACACCCTGGTCCTTGTGTCCAACTGCCCGCAGGTCAACAACCCCTGCAACGGCTTCAACCCCACCCCCGTCCGCATGATCGTCACCCGCCCGGAGGCAGCACGATGAGCACGTTCGATACCATCCTGGTCGCCAACCGCGGTGAAATCGCCTGCCGCATCATCGAATCCGCCAGGAAGCTGGGGCTGCGCACGGTCGCCGTCTTTTCCGAGGCGGACCGCGGCGCCAGGCACGTCCGGCTGGCCGACGAAGCCGTGCTGCTGGGTCCCGCCCCGGCCAAGGAGTCCTACCTCAACGTCAAAGCCATTCTGGATGCCGCCAGGGCAACCGGGGCCGGCGCGATCCACCCGGGCTACGGCTTCCTCTCGGAGGACGCCGCCTTCGCCGAAGCCGTGGAAGCCGCCGGCCTGGTCTTCGTCGGTCCCACCCCCGAGCAGCTGCGCATCTTCGGCACCAAGCACACCGCGCGCGACGCCGCCCGGGCGGCCGGGGTGCCCATGATCGCCGGTTCCGGGCTGCTGGAGGACGTGGACGCCGCCGCTGCGGTCTCCGCAACAATTGGCTTCCCGCTGATGCTCAAGGCCACCGGCGGTGGCGGCGGCATCGGCATGACGGTCTGCCGCTCCGAAGCCGAACTCGCCGAAAGCTTCCCGCGCGTGGCCCGGCTGGCAGGCGCCAGCTTCGGAACCGCCGGGGTGTTCGCCGAGCGGTACGTTGAGAACGCCCGGCACATCGAGGTCCAGGTCTTCGGCGACGGCGAAGGCCGGGTGGTGAGCCTGGGCGACCGCGACTGCTCCCTGCAGCGGCGGCACCAGAAGGTCCTCGAGGAAGCGCCGGCGCCGGACCTGCCCGCAGGGCTGCGGGAGGAACTGCACCGCACCTCCCGCGCCCTCTGCGTCTCCCTTAACTACCGCTCCGCCGGCACTGTCGAATTCGTCTACGACTCCGCGCGCCAGGAGGCCTCCTTCCTGGAAGTCAACGCCCGTCTCCAGGTGGAGCACCCTGTCACCGAGGCCGTCACCGGAGTGGACCTGGTGGAGTGGATGCTCCGCCTGGCGCAGGGCGGCCACGATGCGGAAAGCGTCCTGAAAGGGGTGCCGGACGCGCTGCCGGTGACCGGCCACGCCGTCGAAGCCCGGGTCTATGCCGAGGACCCGGCCCGCGGCTTCCAGCCCAGCGCCGGCACGATCACCCACGCCGCCTACCCGGCCGCGGAGGACGCCAGGGTGGATGCCTGGGCCGAAACCGGCACCGAGGTCTCCACCAGCTACGACCCCCTCCTGGGCAAGATCATCACGTCCGGAACCAACCGCACCGAGGCCTTTGAGCGCTTGGCCCTCGCCCTGCAGGACACCCGGATCGACGGCATCGAGACCAACCTTGGCATGCTCCGCGCCGCCACCGGACTGGAAGCCGTCCGCGGCGTGCAGCATTCCACCAGCACCCTGGACTCGGTAGGGGATCCGGAACCGCGGATCACCGTTGGCCGCCCCGGCCTGCAGACCAGCGTGCAGGACTGGCCCGGCCGCACAGGCCTGTGGCAGATCGGCGTCCCGCCAAGCGGACCCATGGACGATCTCTCCTTCCGGCTCGGCAACACCGCCCTCGGCAACCCGGAAGGCGCCCCCGGGCTCGAATTCACCATGACCGGCCCCAGCCTGACCTTCACGCACGCCACCACCGTCTGCGTCACCGGGGCGGAGGTCACGGTGACGGTCGACGGGGACGAGGTTGCCCCCTGGACCCCCGTCACCGTTCCGGCCGGCGGAACGCTCGACGCCGGCACGGCCGCCGGCAAGGGCCTGCGCGGCTACATCCTGTTCGAAGGCGGACTGGACATCCCGGCGTACCTGGGCAGCGCCTCGACCTTCACCCTGGGCCAGTTCGGCGGCCACGCCGGGCGCGTCCTGCGTGCCGGCGATGTGCTCCGGGCCGCGGCCCCCGGCTCCGGTACCGCCAGCAAGCGGGCAGTGCCGCTGGACAGCCGGCCCGCCCTGACCTCCACGTGGGAACTGGCAGTGGCCGAGGGGCCGCACGGCGCCCCGGAGTTCTTCCAGCGCGAGGACATCGAGGAGCTGTACGGCACGGAGTATGAGGTCCACTTCAACTCCGCCCGCACCGGCGTCCGGCTCATCGGCCCCAAGCCGCGGTGGGCACGGACGGACGGCGGCGAGGCAGGCCTGCACCCCTCCAACATCCACGACACCGCCTACTCGGTGGGCGCCCTCGACTTCACCGGCGACACCCCCATCCTGCTCGGCCCCGACGGGCCCAGCCTGGGCGGTTTCGTTTGCCCCGTCACCGTGGTGACGGCCGAACGCTGGAAGCTGGGCCAGCTCCGGCCCGGGGACAAGGTCCGGTTCGTGCCCGTCAAAGCCAGCCAGGCGCCGTCGGCAAAGGACCTGGGACCCGGGCGGCAGCTGGTGTTGCCCGGCGGCGCGGGCTGGCCCGCAGGTCTTTCGCGGGCAGGCACGGCGCAGGCGTCCAGCCGCCCCTTCCATGGAGATGGCGACGACGGCGTGCTGGGCCGGGTGCCGGAAGGTTCCGGCCGGCCCGCGGTCACCTACCGCCGTTCCGGCGACGACAACCTGCTGGTCGAGTACGGCGAGATGGTGCTGGACCTCGGCCTGCGCGCCCGCGTCCACGCCCTGCACCAGCGGATCGAGGCGCTCCGCGTCCCGGGCATCGTGGACCTCACGCCGGGAATCCGGTCGCTGCAGATCAAGGTGGACCCGTCCGTCCTTCCCACCACGCGGCTGCTGGACCTGGTCCAGGAAGTCGAGGCCGGGCTGCCCGCCAGCTCCGAACTCGTGGTGCCCAGCCGCACCGTCCGGCTGCCGCTGTCCTGGGACGACCCCGCCACGCGCGAGGCGATCGAACGCTACATGGCAGGTGTCCGGGACGATGCCCCCTGGTGCCCGTGGAACGTCGAGTTCATCCGCCGGATCAACGGCCTGGATTCCGTGAACGACGTCTTCGATACCGTCTTCAACGCCGAGTACCTGGTGCTGGGCCTGGGGGACGTCTACCTCGGCGCACCCGTGGCCACCCCCCTGGATCCGCGCCACCGCCTGGTCACCACCAAGTACAACCCGGCCCGCACCTGGACGCCGGAGAACGCCGTCGGCATCGGCGGCGCCTACATGTGCATCTACGGCATGGAAGGGCCCGGCGGGTACCAGTTCGTCGGCCGCACCACCCAGGTGTGGTCGCGATACGCCGACTCTGCACCCTTCGAGCCCGGGTCGCCATGGCTGCTGCGCTTCTTCGACCGCATCTCCTGGTACCCGGTCAGTCCCGAGGAGCTCCTGGACCTGCGGGCGGATATGGCCGCCGGCCGTGGCCGCGGGGTTGAGGTCGAGGAGGGCACGTTCTCGCTGGCGGAGCACGAACTGTTCCTGGCGGAGAACCGCGCATCAATCGATGCGTTCCGGGAAAAGCAGGGGGCGGCCTTTGCCGTGGAACGCCAGGCGTGGGCCGACGCCGGCGAGTTCGACCGGGCGGAAGCGCTCGCCGCGGTGGTGTCCCCGGTGGCGGATGAGGTGGAGGTCCCGGAGGGCGGTTCACTGGTTTCGGCACCTTTCGCGGCGAGCGTCTGGAAGGTGGACGTGGCCGAAGGCGACCGGGTGGCCAAGGGCCAGCCGCTGGTTTCCCTCGAGGCCATGAAGATGGAGACCGTCCTGGAGGCGCCGTGTGACGGCGTGGTGCTCCGGGTCCTGCCCGCCGCCGGCTCGCAGGTGGTGGCCGGTGAGGCGGTAGTGGTCCTGGGCGGCGCAAACCTTGAAACTGCAGGCCATGAAACTGCGGAACTGGAAGACCTGGAACTCGGGGCGCAGGAACTGGAAGAGGCAGCAGTATGAGCAGCACAACCGTTGGGGCAGCCACCCGCCGCGCCCAGGCGGCGCTCACCGCCATCGACGCCGTGGACCGGCCGGAAATCTGGATCACCCTCCGCGGCGGCGGCGACCTCCTGGCCGAAGCTGCCGCCATCGATGCGGCCGTGGCCGGCGGCGCGGACCTCCCGCTGGCCGGGCTCCTGCTCGCCGTCAAGAACAACGTCGACGTCGCCGGTATCCCCACCACCGCGGCCTGCCCCGGGTATTCGTACCTGCCGGACAGGGACGCCGAAGCGGTGGCCCGGCTCCGGGCCGCCGGGGCCCTGGTCCTGGGCGCCACCAACCTGGACCAGTTCGCCACCGGACTGGTCGGCACCCGGAGCCCGTACGGCGCCGTCCGCGACTCCCGCCGCCCGGAGTTCATCTCCGGCGGTTCCAGTTCCGGCTCGGCGGTGGCTGTGGCCCTGGGGCTGGCGGACATCGCCATCGGCACGGACACCGCCGGCTCGGGCCGGGTCCCCGCCGGCCTGCAGGGCATCGTGGGCATCAAAGCCACGCTGGACGTGGTCTCCACCGCCGGGGTCGTTCCCGCGTGCAGGTCGTGGGACGCCGTCACCATTTTCGCCCGGCACCTGTCGACGGCCGAGCTCGCCATGGGCGTCATGGCCGGTGGCTCGCGGGCGTGGCCCGCGGACGTCCGGCTGGCGGCGCCGGAAAGGCCGCGCGTCGCGTACCCGGCGACCCTGCCGGCGCTGCCGCCGGAGTGGGCGGCGGAATTCGGCCGGCAGGTGGACCGGTTGCGTGAATCGGGGGTGGACGCCGCGCCCATTGAATTCGACGACTTCCTTTCGGCGGCACGGCTGCTTTACGACGGCGGGCTGGTGGCCGAGCGCTACGCCGCCGTCGGCGCCTTCCTCGACGGCGCCTTCCGGGAGGAGGCCGACGGCGGGGCGGCCAGCGCGGCCGGGTTCGATCCGACGGTTGCGGGCATCATCCGCGCGGCCGGCACGGTCCCGGCACACCGGTACGTCGCCGACACCGCCCGGTTGGAGGAGCTGAAGGCCAGGGCCATGGCCCGGCTCAACGGCTTCGACGCACTCCTGGTCCCCACCGCGCCCTTCCGCCCCACCCTGCCCGAAGTCGCCGGGGACCCCGTCGGCGTTAACTCCCGGATGGGCACCTACACAAACTTCTGCAACCTGTTCGACCTCTGCGCGGTGGCGGTTCCCGCCGGGCAGGTGGACGGCGCCCAGTTCGGACTGACCGTGGTGGGCCGGACCTTCGACGACGCCGTCGCCGCGGACATCGCCCGCCGGATCGAAACCACTCCGGAGCCGCCCGCGCTCTTCGCGGCCGGTGCGGCACCGGAGGCGAAGGCGGAAACCGGCACGCCGCCGTCGTCCGTTCCGTGGCCTGTGGCCGCAGGGGCGGCAGCCGTACCGCTGGTGGTGGTGGGCGCGCACCGCAAGGGCCAGCCGCTGGCCCCCCAGTTGGAGGAACTTGGGGCGTTCTGGGACGGCCCCGTCCGCACCGCCCCGCGCTACCGGATGGTGGCGCTGGGCACCGTGCCGCCCAAGCCCGGCGTGTACCGGTCCGACGACGGCGCGGAGCTGGCGGGGGAGCGGTGGCTGCTGTCCCCGGCGGCACTCGGGACGTTCCTGGCAGGCCTGCCCGAGCCCATGCTGCTCGGATCCACTCAGCTCTCCGACGGGTCAACCGCCGTGGGATTCGCCTGCGATGCCGTCGCGGCGGCAGCCGCGGAGGACATCACCGCCTGGGGCGACTGGCTGGCGGACCGAAGCGTGCAACCGAAACCGCGCACGGTGTGGCAGGACCTCGGAGAGGCGGCGCTGGCAGGATTCAGCCGCGGGGACCGGGGATAGCGTCAGCCTGCTCCGGTCGGGAATCCCCGTCCGGGCGGGAGTCCCCGTCCGGACGTCCGTCCTTGAAGTAGGCAGCAATAGCCTCCACCAGTTCCTTCACCGCTGCCGGGATGGACCCGTGGAAGCACTTGGGGGAGAGCTGGAAGGTGCTGCCCGGGACCGCCGCGTGCAGCCGCTCGGCCGTCACCCGGTAGTAGCTCGGACTCTTGCCGCCGGCCATGAAGAGGGTCCCGGAAGGCAACACACTGAAGTCCCTGGCGTGGTCCTTTTCGTCGTAGGCGGCTCGAAGTTCGCCCACGCCGCTGGGCATCACCTGCCGGAAAACCCTGTTCACCTTCGTCCGGGACATGACCGCCATCAGGCCCGCCAGGACCGGTTCGGGGATCCTGGCCATGGCCGACCCCGGGCTGGTGGCCTTCTTCATGTGCGCCAGGGCATGGCCCACCCTGCCGTTGTTGACCGCTTCCTCGAACCCGTCCAGCCACCTGGTGTCGATGCTGCCGTCGATGTTCACGGCCGCGTCGTACACGGCCAGCTTGTCCGGAACGAACGGTGTCCCGGTGAACTCCTGCACCGCGTTCAATGCCACCGATCCGCCCAGGCTGTGGCCCAGGATGTTCCGGGCACCGGTGGCGGTGAGGACTGTCCGGACGTCCTCGATCTCCGTGGCCATGGAGTAGTCGGCGGGTTGCCCCGAGGAACTGCCGCGCCCCCTGCGGTCGTAGACGTCAACTGCCCAGCCGTCGCCCAGGACCTTCGCCAGCGCAAGGGAGAACGGGCGGTAGATCAGGGCCGTGAGGAACGCGCCCCCGATCAGCAGCACACGCTTGCCTCCCGGCGCATCCTCCGTGCCGTAGCTGTACAAAGCCAGCCTGCCGCCGTCGTGCGTTGGAAGTACCCGTTCTTTCACCCTCCCCATCCTAGGCAGGCACGGCTTCCCGCCTCTGGCCGGTAAACTTGATGCTTGTGACTTCCCAAAACACCCCCGCGCCCAAAAATGCCCCAGAGCCCGTCGACGCCAGCGAGCAGATGCGGATCCGCATGGAAAAGCGCGCCAAACTCCTCGAGCGCGGCACGGAGGCGTACCCCGTGGGGGTGGAGCGCACCCACTCCCTCGCGGAGATCCGGGAGAAGTACGCCCACCTCGAGGCGGACGACACCACCGGTGACATCGTCGGCGTCACCGGCCGCGTGGTCTTTGTCCGCAACACGGGCAAGCTCTGCTTCGCCACGCTCCAGGAGGGCGGCACCGACGGCAAGGGAACGCGCCTCCAGGCCATGCTGAGCCTGGCCAACATCGGCGAGGAAGCGCTCGCGGACTGGAAGGCCCTGGTTGACCTGGGCGACCACGTGTTCATCAAGGGCGAGGTCATCTCCTCCCGCCGCGGCGAGCTGTCCATCATGGCGGACTCCTGGTCCATGGCCTCCAAGGCCCTGCGCCCCCTGCCCGTGCTGCACGCGGACCTGAACGAGGAAACCCGCGTCCGCCAGCGCTACGTGGACCTGATGGTCCGCGACGAAGCCCGCGAAATGGTCTACACCCGCGCCGCGATCACCCGCTCCATCCGCGAAACCCTGTTCCGCCACCGCTACGTCGAGGTGGAAACACCCATCCTGCAGCTGGTCCACGGCGGCGCCCTGGCGCGTCCGTTCGAGACGCACATGAACGCCTTCGACCAGAAGATGACCCTGCGCATCGCCACCGAGCTGTACCTGAAGCGTGCAGTGGTTGGCGGCATCGACCGCGTGTACGACATGGGCCGCGTGTTCCGCAACGAGGGCGTCGACTCCACCCACAGCCCGGAATTCACCACCCTTGAGTGCTACGAGGCGTGGGCGGACCAGTTCGTCATGGCGGAGCGGATCAAGGAGATCATCCTCGACGCCGCCGACGCCGTGGGTGCCGGGCGCGTCCTGCAGACCGAGGCCGGGGAGATCAACCTCGACGGCGAGTGGACCTGGCTGGCCGTCTACCCGGGCCTATCCGACGCCGTGGGCCAGGAGGTCACGCCGGACACACCCGTCGAGGTGCTTCGGGAAATCGCGGCCAAGCACGAAGTCAAGGTGGATCCCAAGTGGGACGCCGAGAAGCTGGCGGTCGAACTCTTCGGCGAGATTGTCGAACCCACGCTGCTGAACCCCACCTTCGTCTACGACTACCCGCCCTCCGCCCAGCCGTTGGCCCGCCCGCACCGCGAGGACGGCCGGCTGATCGAGGCCTGGGACCTCATCATCGGCGGCATGGAGCGCGGCACCGCGTTCTCCGAGCTGATCGACCCCGTCATCCAGCGTGAACGGCTCACCGAACAGTCCATGCACGCGGCCGCCGGCGACGTCGAGGCCATGCAGCTGGACGAGGACTTCCTGCGCGCACTCGAATACGGCGCTCCCCCCATGGGCGGAATCGGCCTGGGTATCGACCGGCTGGTGATGCTCTTCACCGGTGCGGGCATCCGCGAAACCATCCTGTTCCCGCTCCTGAAGCCTGAAGGACACTGACTATGGAGTATGTAGCCGTACTTCTGCCCTCGCTTGTGGTGGGCCTGCTGTTCTGGTTCGCCATGAAAGCCATATTCAATGCGGATAAAGCCGAGCGGCAGGCCGAGGCACGCGCCCAGGCCGAAGCTGACGCGCTCGCGGCCCGGCCCACGGAAGGTCCCGGAACCGAATCCAAATAGATAAAACCCCCGTTTTTCCACATTTATCCCCACGGAACCTTTACGCGCTTTGACGCGTTGCCAGCGTAAGAGTCATACTTTTTATGGGAAACATCCTGCTTTTCTGAAAACCGACTTTCCAGCAAGAGGAAGACTTTAATGGCACAGAAAGTAAACATCATCCTCGTGGATGATCTGGATGGGGGATCCGCAGACGAGAACGTTAAGTTTGGCCTCGACGGGGTCAACTACGAGATTGACCTCTCGGCAGCCAACGCCGCAGAACTCCGGTCTTCACTGGAGCGGTTCATTGGCGCTGCACGCAAGGCATCCGGTGGCCGTGTCCAGCGGGGCAAGGCACCAACCGGCGGCCGCAGCCACGACTCGGCGCAAATCCGGCAATGGGCACGGGATAACGGCTACACGGTTAACAGCCGCGGCCGAATTCAGGCCGAAATCCAGGAAGCCTACCAAAAGGCTAATTCCTAGGGGCTGTCTTTAGCCGGTCCGAAACCCCGCTTACCGCCACCCGGCGGGGGCGGGGTTTTTCAATTCCCAAAAACTTGTGGGTACTCCGCCGGTACTTTGGGGTACAGGCGCCCAATTGGGCTTTTTATGGAGCCCCCCCTGCGGTGTTTGTCGCCGCATTGCCAGGACTCCCGGGGAAACGCCAAACCTGCCCCGACCACAGTGCCCGGCTTTGGCCGGCAGCCGCCGCGGGGATATTCCCGCAAGCGCCGCGGTTTCCCCTGTGGCGAACACGCTCCACAACGTCGGACCGGCCACGTAGCATCAAAGTACGTCGTAGCTAGGAGTGTGGCGAAATGTTTGAGCGATTTACGGACCGTGCCCGTCGCGTAGTTGTGCTTGCCCAAGAAGAGGCACGCATGCTGAACCACAATTACATCGGTACCGAACACATCCTCTTGGGTCTGATCCACGAGGGTGAGGGCGTTGCCGCCAAAGCTCTTGAGTCCTTGAGCATTTCGCTCGACGGCGTTCGCGAGCAGGTGCAGGAGATCATCGGCCAGGGCCAGCAGGCCCCGTCCGGCCACATCCCCTTCACCCCCCGTGCCAAGAAGGTGCTGGAGCTCTCGCTTCGCGAAGCCCTGCAGCTGGGCCACAACTACATCGGCACCGAGCACATCCTGCTCGGCCTCATCCGTGAAGGTGAAGGCGTCGCCGCGCAGGTCCTGGTCAAGCTCGGCGCCGACCTCAACCGCGTCCGCCAGCAGGTCATCCAGCTCCTCTCCGGCTACCAGGGCAAGGAAACCACCGGCGCAGGCGTCGGCGGCGGCCAGCCCGAGGGCGCTCCTGCCGGATCCGTGGTGCTGGACCAGTTCGGCCGCAACTTGACCCAGGCCGCCCGCGAAAACAAGCTGGACCCGGTCATCGGGCGCGAGCAGGAAATGGAACGCGTCATGCAGGTCCTTTCCCGCCGCACCAAGAACAACCCGGTCCTGATCGGCGAGCCCGGCGTCGGCAAGACCGCCGTCGTCGAGGGCCTGGCCCAGGCGATCGTGCGCGGCGACGTCCCGGAGACCATCCGCGACAAGCAGCTCTACACCCTGGACCTCGGATCCCTGGTGGCAGGCTCCCGCTACCGCGGCGACTTCGAAGAGCGCCTGAAGAAGGTCCTCAAGGAGATCCGCACCCGCGGCGACATCATCCTGTTCATCGATGAGATCCACACCCTGGTCGGTGCCGGCGCAGCCGAAGGCGCCATCGATGCTGCGTCGATCCTGAAGCCCATGCTGGCCCGCGGCGAACTGCAGACCATCGGTGCCACCACGCTCGACGAATACCGCAAGCACATCGAGAAGGACGCCGCCCTGGAGCGCCGCTTCCAGCCGATCCAGGTCAAGGAACCCTCCGTGGCACACGCCATCGAGATCCTCAAGGGCCTGCGCGACCGGTACGAGGCACACCACCGCGTCACCATCACCGACGGCGCTCTGGCCTCCGCGGCCAGCCTCGCCGAGCGCTACATCTCTGACCGCTTCCTCCCGGACAAGGCGATCGACCTGATCGATGAAGCCGGCGCCCGGCTGCGCATCCGCCGGATGACCGCTCCGCCGGAGCTCAAGGCCATGGATGAGCGCATCGCCAAGCTGAAGATGGAGAAGGAATCCGCCATCGACGCCCAGGACTTCGAGGGCGCTGCCGCGCTCCGCGACAAGGAGCAGAAGCTGATCTCCGAGCGTTCGGAGAAGGAGCGGCACTGGAAGTCCGGCGGCATGGACGACATCTCCGAGGTGGATGAGGACCTCATCGCCGAGGTGCTGGCCAACTCCACCGGCATCCCCGTCTTCAAGCTGACCGAGGAAGAGTCCTCGCGCCTGCTGAAGATGGAGGAGGAACTGCACAAGCGCGTGGTGGGCCAGGACGAGGCCATCAAGGCACTCTCGCAGGCCATCCGCCGTACCCGTGCAGGGCTCAAGGACCCCAAGCGCCCCGGTGGCTCGTTCATCTTCGCCGGCCCCACCGGCGTCGGCAAGACCGAGCTCGCCAAGGCACTCGCCGAGTTCCTGTTCGGTGAAGAGGACGCCCTCATCACCCTGGACATGTCCGAATACTCCGAGAAGCACACGGTCTCGCGGCTCTTCGGTGCCCCTCCGGGCTACGTCGGCTACGAAGAGGGTGGCCAGCTGACCGAGAAGGTCCGCCGCCGTCCGTTCTCCGTGGTGCTGTTCGACGAAGTGGAAAAGGCCCACGCGGACCTCTTCAACTCGCTGCTGCAGATCCTGGAAGACGGCCGCCTGACCGACTCCCAGGGCCGTGTGGTGGACTTCAAGAACACCGTGATCATCATGACCACCAACCTGGGTACCCGGGACATCTCCAAGAGCGTCGCCACCGGCTTCCAGTCCGGCACCGACACGCAGACCGGCTACAACCGCATGCGTGCCCGCGTCACCGAGGAACTCAAGCAGCACTTCCGCCCCGAGTTCCTGAACCGTGTGGATGACGTCGTGGTGTTCCCGCAGCTCACCCAGGACGAGATCATCGAGATCGTGGACCTGTTCGTGACCCGCTTGGAGAAGCGCCTCAAGGACAAGGACATGGGCATCGAGCTCACCAAGGCCGCCAAGGTGCTCCTGGCAACCCGCGGCTACGACCCCGCCATGGGTGCCCGGCCGTTGCGCCGCACCATCCAGCGCGAGATCGAGGACCAGCTCTCCGAGAAGATCCTGTTCGGCGAGATCCACACCGGCGACATCGTCGTGGTGGATGTCGAAGGCGAAGGCGACGACGCGAAGTTCACCTTCGCCGGCAACGCGAAGCCGCGCATCCCGGAGATCGCCCCGAGCGTCTAGGCGCCACAGCCAAAGCCCCGCCACTCCACATGAGCGGCGGGGCTTTCGCTTTGCCGGCGTCCTGGGGCGCGGGCGGCCCGGACCCGCACAACCGTTGCCGGGCAACACCGCTCATGCGGTTCAGGGCCGGTTGAGGCCCTGGACGGTGTTAAATCAGGGTCATGGCGAACCAGAATCCGGCGATCCCGGACGAGCAACCACCCACCCCTTTCCACGACCTCGACCACTACCTGTCCATCCCGCGGGTCAGCGGCCTGGCGCTGAGCCCGGACGGCTCCCGGCTGGTCACCACCGTCAGCACCCTGAACGGCAGGGGCACCGAGTACGCCACGGCACTGTGGGAGCTAGACCCAGCCGGGCAGAAGCACGCCCGGCGCATCACCCGAAGCGCCAAGGGCGAAGCCGGCGCCGCTTTCGCCGCCAACGGCGACGTCTACTTCACATCTGCCCGCCCCGACCCGGACAGCCCCGACGAAGAGCCCGTCAACGCGCTGTGGCTGCTTCCGGCGGACGGCGGCGAAGCGCGCGTGGTGCTCAGCAGGCCGGGCGGAATCAGCCGCGTGATGACCGCCAAGGATGCGGACGTGGCGTTCGTGGCCGCGGAAGTCCTCGCGGGGTCCGCAGATGAGGAGGACGATGGGGAAAGGCGCAAATCCCGCAAGGACAAGAAGGTTTCGGCCATCCTCCACAGCGAATACCCCGTGCGCTACTGGGACGCGGACCTGGGCCCGGGCCAGCCGCGGCTCTTTGCCGTGGAACCGGGGGAGGACAAATCGCCCGGCAAGCCGGCAACAGTGGACGCCTCCGCGCCCCTGGTCCTCCGCAACCTCACGCCCGGCGCCGGGCCGCGGCTCAGGGAAGCGGAATCCGTGGTCAGTCCCGACGGGCGGACCATCTACACGAGCTACACCAAGCCCCTGGCGAAAGCGGACAGCAGGTCCGTGCTGGTGGCAGTGGACGTGGCCACCGGCGGCCTGAGGGTGTTGCTGGACCGGGAAGGCATGAGCTTCTTTCCGGGGCCCGTGAGCCCGGACGGCGGGATGCTCGCGGTGGTCAGCGAGAGCGATTCGACCCCGCACCGGGCTCCGGAGATCGGGCTGCACCTGCTGGACGTATCCGCCGGGGACGCCGGGGGCGCCGGGGACCTGCAGCCCGTCGCCCACGACTGGGACCGCTGGCCCCGGCCCGCTGCGTGGCTGCCGGATGGGTCCGCCCTCCTTGTCACGGCGGACGACGACGGCGCGTCGCCGGTTTTCCGGATCAGCGTCCCCGTTGCCCCGGCTGAAGTGGGCGTCACCCGGGTGACCCAGGACGCCGCAGCCTACTCCGACGTCGTTGTTTCCCCTGACGGCCGGTACGCCTATGCCCTGCGGAGTTCCTACGAATTCCCGGCCGAAGCCGTGCGGATCGACCTGGCCACGGGTGAAACGATGCGGCTGCCTGCGCCGGCGGAGCGGCCTGCCTGCCCCGGCCGGTTGGAACGGATCGCAGCCACGGCGGCCGACGGGTCCCGGGTTCCTGCCTACCTCGCGCTTCCGGAGGGTGCAACGGCGGACAACCCGGCACCGATGCTGCTGTGGATCCACGGCGGCCCGCTGGGCTCCTGGAACGCCTGGACCTGGCGATGGAACCCCTGGCTCCTGGCGGCCAAGGGCTACGCGGTGCTGCTCCCGGACCCGGCATTGTCCACCGGCTACGGCCAGGCGTACATCCAGCGCGGCTGGGGATCGTGGGGCAAGGCGCCGTTCACGGACCTGATGGCCGCGACGGACGCGGCGGTGGACCGCGCCGACATCGACGCCGCGCGCACCGCGGCCATGGGCGGCTCCTTTGGCGGGTACATGGCCAACTGGGTGGCGGGCAACACGGACCGGTTCAGGGCCGTGGTCACCCATGCGAGCCTGTGGGCGCTGGATCAGTTTGGGCCCACCACCGACGCCTCCCAGTACTGGCTGAAGGAAATGACCGAAGAGATGGCGCTGGAGAACTCCCCGCACCTGCACGCGGAGAAAATCGGCACGCCCATGCTGGTGATCCACGGGGACAAGGACTACCGGGTGCCTATCGGGGAGGGCCTGCGGCTCTGGTACGAACTGCTCGCCAAGTCCCGGCTGGCGGCCGACCAGGACGGGCAAACGCCGCACCGCTTCCTGTACTTCCCCGACGAGAACCACTGGGTCCTCCAGCCGCAGCACGCGAAGATCTGGTACCAGGTGGTGCAGTGGTTCCTTGCCAAAAACGTGCTGGACCAGGATCTGGAGCTTCCGGCGGAACTGGGGCTGTAGCCACGCCGTAGGATTGGGCTTGTGACTGCTTCGTTCCGTATCCGGCCCGCCCGCACCAGCGACGTCCCCCTGATCAAGAAGCTGGTGGCACCGCTGGCCGAGGAACGAATCCTCATGGCCAAGGAGACAGTGGCCTACTACGAGAGCCTCCAGGAATTCCTCATCGCGGAATCCGACGACGGCGAGGTGATCGGCTGCGGAGCCCTGCACGTCATGTGGGAGGACCTGGCCGAAATCCGCACCCTTGCCGCGTCCCAGGAGTGGCGCGGCAAGGGCGTGGGCCACATTCTGGTGGAGACCCTGTTGGAGCAGGCCCGGGCGCTGGGCGTGGGACGCGTCTTCTGCCTGACGTTCGAAGTGGACTTCTTCAAGCGCCACGGCTTCGAGGTGATGGCGGACCAGTCGGCCGTTGATCCTGAGGTGTACTCGGAGCTGCTCCGCTCCCACGATGAAGGCGTTGCCGAATTCCTGGACCTGGCAAGGGTCAAACCCAACACCCTGGGCAACACCCGGATGATCCGCGCCCTGTAGAAGGCCGGCGGCTTCCCGCGGCGGGGGAACAGCCGCGTTTACTTAATTCGATTTGATGGATAAACTGTAGACCGGCCAAATGTGGGGGGCCTCAGGAAAGGGACAGTCATTGGGGGCTGTCCCTTTCCTGCGCCTGCGGCCTGTAGGTCCCTTCCCGGCCCGACCCCGCGCTACCGCCGTCGTCACGCCCGGTAGTAGGGTCAGAGGCAGATCCTTCAGGAGCAGAGCCAGGAGCCCCGCGTGAAGAAACTCATCAACGATCCCCGGTCCGTGGTGGACGAATCCGTCCAGGGCTTTGGCCTTGCCCACTCCGGACTGGTCGACGTCAGCGCGGACCCGCTGTACATCACCCGCAGGGACGCTCCGGTTGCCGGGAAGGTGGGGCTCGTCTCCGGCGGCGGCAGCGGCCATGAGCCGCTTCACGCCGGCTACGTGGGGTTCGGAATGCTCGACGCCGCGGTGCCGGGGGCGGTGTTCACGTCGCCCACGCCGGACCAGATCCTCCCCGCGACGCTCGCTGCGGACTCCGGCGCCGGCGTCGTGCATATCGTAAAGAACTACACCGGCGACGTGCTGAACTTCGAGGTGGCGGCCGAACTGGCGGAGGCGGAAGGCGTCACCATCCGAACGGTCCTGGTCAACGACGACGTTGCCGTGGAGGATTCGCTGTACACCGCCGGCCGGCGCGGAGTTGGCGGCACCGTCCTCGTGGAGAAGATTGCGGGTGCGGCTGCCGAGCGCGGCGACGACCTTGAGGCGGTCGCCGCCATCGGCGGGCGGGTCAACGCCAACGTCCGGACCATGGGCGTCGCGCTTTCGGCGTGCACGGTGCCCCACGCCGGCGCGCCCAGTTTCGATCTCGCCGAGGACGAGATCGAAATCGGCATCGGCATCCACGGCGAACCCGGAAGGCACCGGATCCCGATGGAAAACGCCGACGGCATCACCGACCGACTCCTGGAACCGGTTTTGGCGGACCTGAAAATTTCGGCGGGGGACAAGGTCCTGCTCTTCGTCAACGGCATGGGGGGAACACCCCTCAGCGAGCTGTACATTGTGTACCGCCACGCCGTGCAGGTGCTCGCCGGCGCCGGGGCCGCGGTGGAACGCTCCCTGGTGGGCAACTACATCACCTCGCTGGAGATGCAGGGCTGCTCGATCTCGGTGCTTCGGCTTGATGATGAGCTCACCGCGCTCTGGGACGCCCCAGTGCACACCGCCGCCCTGCGTTGGGGCATGTAGCCGTGGTCCTGGACATCAACTGGGCCGTGAAGTGGCTGACGCTCTGTGCGCAGGCCATGGCCGAACACCGCCTGGAACTGATCGAACTGGACCGGGCCATCGGGGACTCCGACCACGGCGAGAACATGGACCGCGGGTTCCAGGCCGTTCTGGCCAGGCTCGACGAGGCTGCGCCCGAAACCCCTGGCGCAGCCCTGAAAATGGCGGCGATGACCCTGATGTCCAAGGTCGGCGGTGCCGCCGGTCCGCTCTACGGCACGGCCTTCCTTCGTGCGGCCACGGCGGTGGGGGACGCCGTCGAAGTGGAGCCTGCCGCGTGGGCCGGAGCCTTGGCGGCTGCCCGGGACGGCATCGTGGCGCGGGGCAAGGCGGAGTCGGGGGACAAGACCATGGTGGATGCCTGGACTCCGGCGGTTGACGCGGCCCGCGCAGTTGCCGACGGCGGAAGCCCGGACGTCCTGGGCGTCCTGGTGGCGGCGGCCGAGGCAGCCGAGGCCGGGGCAGTGGCCACCGATCCGCTGATTGCGCGAAAAGGCCGGGCCAGCTACCTGGGCGAACGCAGCGCCGGCCACCGGGACCCCGGAGCGGTTTCCACCGCGCTGATCCTGCGCGCGGCTGTCGGGGCGGCTGCGTGACCGTCAGCATCGTGGTGGTCTCACACAGCGAAAAGATAGCCGAGGGTGCCGTGGAACTGGCCGCGCAGATGGCGCCCGACGTCGTCATCCTGCCGGCCGGCGGCACCGACGACGGCAGGATCGGTACCAGCCTGGAAAAGGTCCTTGCCGCCCTTGGGCAGGCCGGCGGGGACGGCGCCGTGGTCATGACCGACCTCGGCTCCGCCGTCATGACCGCCGAGTCTGCGCTCGAGTTCGCGGGCGGGCCGCCCAACATCCTCCTGGCGGACGCGCCGCTGGTGGAAGGCCTGGTGGCGGCGGCGGTCGCCGCCCAGGGAGGCGCGGACGTCCAGGCCGTCCGGCGCGCCGCGGAGGCCGTCCGCGGCCCGGGCCGCCAGCCGCAGCCATCCGCGTCGGACATGGTGTCCGAAGGATCCGTCACCGGGGCCGGGCCGGAGTTCACGGGGGACTTTGAGCTGGTGAACCAGGCCGGGATGCACGCCCGGCCCGCGGCCAGGATCGCCGGAGGCCTTGCTTCGCTCGATGCCGAGGTGACCGTCAACGGCGTCGACGGTGCGTCCATGACGGCCCTGATGACCCTCGCGGCCGGCAAGGGCTCCGTGCTGCACGTTGAAGCGTGGGGCGTGGATGCAGAGCGCGCGGTGAATTACGTGGGCGGCCTGGTGCAGGCAGGATTCGGCGAGCCCTGAGCGGCTGCCGCCGGCTGGCCGGAGCCGGATTCAGGGCCCGGCGGTGTGTTCCGGGCACCTCTGCGGGCTTCTGCTAATAAGCTCGATGCCATGGAACGGCCCCGCCCCGAAGACAACCCCCAGGAGATTGAAGTGCTGGAGGGGCAAACGACCGTGGAGGAGCTCCTGGCCGACCTTGGCTTCGAATGGCACCCGGATCCGGCCGCGGGCGGCCCCGGCGCAGACCCCGCCGACGACCTGTTCAACCAGCCCGCGCTGTTCTAGCGCCCACGCTGTTCCAGGGCCCCCACTGTTCCAGGGTTAGGCGCTTTCCCGCAGGCCGGTGCTGTCCAGGGTGACCGAGGCGGTGAGGAACTTTCCGCACTGCTCGCCGAACGGGTAGACAGCCCGTGGCTGGAACTGCAGGGTACTGACCGGCAGCGGGGAACCATCAGGCCCGGCGCCGGTTGCCGTGATGGCCATGGGTGATTCGGTCAGGGCGTCCAGCATCAACGTTCCCACAAGCGTGCCGTCAGGGGAGGCGGTGGCAGAACATGCCCCTTCCGGGGTGCAGCCCTGGTCCACCGCGGCGCTGCCGGCGCGCAGTTCCACGTCGCCTTCCTTGCAGTTTCCGTCCTGGCAGGCCCGCAGGTGCAGGGTATGGACCCGCGGCGCGTAGTCGGCCGTGATCGTGACGGAAACCGCGGTGGCCTGCGCTATTGCCGGGCAGGCGCTGGCGCCGGGCCCGCAGCCGGAGACGAGCACCGTCGTCGCAATCCATGCCAGAAGCAGCCCCTGCCTGCGCATATCCCCAGCGTACGGCCGGCACCACGGGGCGGCGGTGAAAACGGGCGAATGACGCCGGCATTGTTACCTGCCCGGATTGTTACCCAGGCGCCGGTTATCCGAGCGGGAAGATGCCGATAAACCAGAACAGCACGATTGCAAAGACGGCGAAGAACGGAACCAGGCAGCCCAGGGCGGTGCGGGAGGGTTTGGACACCTGGAGGGACTCGTTGGGGTTGGCCGGGTTGTACGCCACCTCGAGCAGCGACCCCGGCACCGGCTGTTCGGCGAGGGATACCTCGGACTTGCCCATGAAGAGGGTGCCGTGCGGATCCGTGAACTGGTAGGTGGGGTAGAAGCGGAGGTTCCGGCTTGAGCCGCCGGCGCCGCTGGTCCACCCTGATGCGCTGCCCGTGACCGTGGCCTGCACCTTGGGCCACTGCGCCATCAGCTGCTCCTGGCGCCTGGTCTTTCGTACCGCATGGATGAGTGCGAACACTGCAGCCGCGACAAACAGCGCCCACACGATATACAGAATGATTCTCATGGCTTCCCCCGGTTCCGGTCACCAAGAAGTATGCCATTTCCGGCATCCGGGCTCAGGCGGGGAGCTGGTAACCGCCGTCCTGCAGCTCCGCCAGGCCGTCCGCCAGCAGCCCCGCCAGTGCACGTTCCAGCTGCTCGGGAGCGGAGTTGAGCCGGTGCAGGGCAGCGAGCGGCACACCGATTCCCGCGGGCGCGAAGCCGAGGTCCGCAGGTTCGCGCTGGAACATCTCCGCCGGCACGGGCGACCCGGCCAGCCGCAGCACGGCCATCACGGCGCCCCGGACCTGCCGGTCGGTGCCGTGCCAGGCCTGCCCCTTGGGAACGTACGACGGCGGCGGCTCACCGGCGGCGAGCCAGGCACAGGAGTCTTTCACCGGGCAGTCCCCGCACTTGGGTGCCCGGGCCGTGCACACGAGTGCCCCCAGTTCCATGACCGCAGCGTTCCAGCGGACGGAGGTGCCGTCGTCGTCCGGCAGGAGGGACGCGGCCAGGCGCATCTCCGCAGCCGTCAGCGCCGCAGCGGGGAGGGCGGTGCCGGAAACCAGCCGCGCGTGGACGCGGCGGATGTTGGTGTCCACCACCGTCTCCCGGCGGCCGTAGGCGAAAGCGGCCACCGCCGCGGCCGTGTAGCTGCCCACTCCGGGAAGGGCGAGCAGTTCGGCGTAGGTGTCCGGGACCTTTCCGCCGTGGTCCTGGACGATGGCTGCGGCGGCGGCGTGCAGCCGAAGGGCACGCCGGGGATATCCCAGCCGGCCCCACGAACGCACTGCCTCGCCGGCCGGCTCACCGGCGAGCCCTGCCGGCGTGGGCCAGCGCCTGAGCCATTCGTGCCAGACCGGCAGCACGCGGACAACGGGAGTCTGCTGCAGCATGATTTCGCTGACCAGGACGCCCCAGGCGGAGCAGGAGGGCTCGCGCCAGGGCAGGTCGCGGGCCGTTTCGGCGAACCAGGTGGTGATTTGGGCATGGAGCAGCCGCAGCCCGTCCGGGTTCACCGGCGTGGCCGCGCTTGCGGTCCTGGTCCTGGTCCTGGTCCTGGGGGAGGTTTGAGTGTCGATCCCAACACTGTAGTGGATGCCTTCGGGGGCGCCGAAAAGCGGATGTGACCCACGCGTTGTCCGCGCGGCGGCGTGGTGGCGCGGCAGAACCGGAGGGGTTCCCTAGCCTAGGAGGATGGGCAGGCAGGGCGATTCACCATCACGCAAGGCATCCGGTTCCAGCAGCGTCCGGAAGCCGAGCGCCGCCGTGTACCGCCGGCGCAGGCTGGTCGTTGGCGGGGCACTACTGCTGGTGGTCGCGCTGGTGGTCAGCGGCTTCGCGCTGGCAGGGGCGTTCAAGGCCGGCTCCGAACAGGCGTCAGCCACCCAGACTGCGTCCGCCGACCCCACTCCGGACGCCACGGCCACCCCGGCGGCGTCCGCTTCCGCTGCTCCGTCCGCCACGCCGTCGGCCACTCCCTCGCCCACCACTTCGGCAACACCGGCGTGCAACCAGAACCTCGTGACCGTCACGGCGGCCACGGACAAGCAGTCCTACGGACCGGGCGAGAACCCCCTGCTGACGCTGAAGGTGACCAACGGCGGCACCGTCCCCTGTGAAGTCAACATCGGGACGTCGCAGATGGAGTTCCTGGTGACCAGCGGCTCCGACCGGATCTTCTCTTCGAAGGACTGCCAGGCATCCAGTGAGGATCTGGTCAAGGTCATCGCTCCCGGGGCGAGCGAGACGGCGAACTTCCCGTGGTCCCGGACCCGCAGCGCAGAGGGTTGCAAGGCGGTTGCTGCAGCACCGGGCGGCGGCGGGGCCTACTACATCTTCACGGCCAAGCTGGGTTCACGGGCCAGCCCGAAAGCGGTCTTCCAGCTGAACTGACCTGCGATGGGGTGGTTCAAAAGAGGCTAGAGGAAGCGGTCCAGGAGGCTGGCCTCTGCCATCCGGCTCAGGCCCTCGCGGACGGTCCGGGCGCGCTGGTCGCCGATGCCGTCGACGGTCATGAGGTCGTCAATGGTGGCCGCCATGAGGAACTGCAGGCCGCCGAAGTGGTCCACCAGGCGGTCCGCCACGGCCTTCGGTACCGCCTTCAGGCCGGACAGGAGGCGGTAGCCGCGGGGCTGCACCACCGCGTCGAGGTTGGCTTCGCCGCCGGCAAACCCCACGATCTGGGAAATCTTGCCAAGGTCGATGAGCTCGGTGGGTCCCAGGTTCACCAGCTCGCTGACGGCCTTGTCGATGTCCTCCGCCGGGGTGTTGGGGCTGGCGTAGTCGCGGATGATGACGTCGCTGCCCGGGCCCCTGCCCACGGTGAGCTCATCGAGCTGGAGCGACAGGAGCCGGCCGTCTTCTCCCAGTTCAAGGACGTACTGGGAGATCTCTTCGGAAATGCGGCGGACCATTTCCTGGCGCTGCAGCGTCACGGCCACGTCCCGGACGGTCACCATCGCTTCGATCTCCAGGGCGGAAAGGGAGCTGGTGACCTGGTCCAGCCGTGCCACGTAGCGCTCCAGTGTTGCCAGGGCCTGGTTGGCGCGCGCCAGGACATTTTCTGAACCCTCCAGCACGTGCCGCAGCCCGTTCACGTAGAGGGCGATGATCTGCATGGACTGGCTCACCGAGATCACCGGGACGCCGGTCTGCTTGGCGACGCGCTCGGCGGTGCGGTGCCGGGTTCCGGACTCCTGGGTTTCGATGCTCGAATCGGGAACCAGCTGCACGGCGGCGCGGAGGATGTTCCCCGCGTCCTTGTCGCAGATGATGGCGCCGTCCATCTTGGCCAGCTCGCGCAGGCGGGTGGGCGAGAACTCGATGCCGATATCGAACCCGCCCGAGCAGATCGAGTCGATGGTGCGGTCCGAGCCCAGCACGATCAGCGCGCCGGTGCGGCCGCGGAGGATCCGCTCCAGCCCGTCACGCAGGGGCGTTCCGGGTGCCACCCGGCCCAGAGTGGCCCTCAGCGATTCCTCGGGGCTCCGCGCCATAGGTGTATCCCTTCAAAGGTGCGGACCGCCGCCCGCAGGAAATGCCGGCCCGCGCAGCTGGCCGGCAGGATCAAAAAGTGCTCTGATTCCCGCAAGCTCAATGATAGGGGCAAGAATCCCAACTTCCGCACGGGCAAGCCCCAAAGTGCCCCATTAGGGGGTGCCCGTAAGCCCCTTCGGAATGCGTTCGACGGCGGGTGGCGCGGCGCGCATTTTGGCTTCCGTCTGGTCGGGATCCGGTGCCCCGGCCAAAGCCCCGCTTACAGCGGCGTGACCGTCTTGGTGCTGCCGTCCCACAGCCTGGCACCGGTGCACTGCCCTTCAAAACGCAGGTCCAGCAGGTCCATGGCGCTGGCCAGTTGCTGCCCGGAAATGCGGCGGGCGAGAGTCACGTGCGGGGTCCATGCGCCCGGCAGCGTGAGCGGCAACGCGCCCGATACGTGCTGGTGAAGGCGCTGGTGCAGCTCCAGCAGGGGAGTGCCCAGGACAACCAACCGGGCCAGGACGTAGCTGCCCTTGCCCGCCGGAAAGATGACAGCCCCCGGGAACCCGACGGCAATCGGCAGCGCCGTCCAGAGCCCATCCGGGGAACCGCACTCGAGTTGCGGGCCGGCGGCCAACGTAATGTGCGGGCTGTTGCTGGGCGAGGAATGTCCGGCCAGGCTGGGCAGGCCGGCCTCCGCCAGCCTGGACCAGTCGGCCCTGATGGCCGAATCGGTGGAGTCGTCAAAGACCAGCTCGATGCTGCGCATGGACCCATCATGCCGTCCGCGCGGAGCCGGTGGCGGAATCTCAGCGCCTGCGCTCCCTGAGCATCCTCTCCAGCTCGTTGCTGACCTTCGACAGGGACGCGGCGCGCAGGGCTTTGTGTTCCGCGGCTGTCTGGACCCCGCGTTTCCGGGCCGGCGCGGGGGACGCGGCAGCGGCAGGGACGGCGTCCGGGTCCTGCGCCCCCGCGGCGGCGGGGGCGGCGGCAAGTTTGGGGGCGAGGTTGGTGGCCAGCGGATCAAAGAAGAGATTGCCGGAGAAAGTGAGACCGTGCATCATGCGCCCAAGCTAGCCGCCCGGCATTTCGCGGCCTTGAACGCCCGGTTTCGCCGGCGTTAAGCGCCGCCCCGCCCGGCGCGCCACACCGGATTAAAGCGTCTGCGATAAACTTGGATTTTGGCTGATTGCCACAGTCCCGGCCCACGCGCCGCAGCCCGATACTCAAAAGGCCAGGGCAGCCACAACCGCAGCGAAAGTAGCACCGTGTCCCAAGACGTCCTGACCCCCGCCCGGATCAATGCGATTCACAAAGAGGCGGGCCGCCGCAGGACCTTCGCCGTCATCTCGCACCCTGACGCCGGCAAGTCCACCCTCACCGAGGCGCTTGCCCTGCACGCGAAGGTCATCGGGACGGCCGGTGCCTCCAGCGGCAAGGCCAACCGCAAGGAAACGGTCTCGGACTGGATGCAGATGGAAAAGGACCGCGGCATCTCCATCAGCTCCGCGGCGCTGCAGTTCTCCTACCGGGACACCGTCATCAACCTCCTGGACACCCCCGGCCACGCCGACTTCTCGGAGGACACCTACCGGGTGCTCGCCGCCGTCGACTGCGCCGTGATGCTCGTGGACGCCGCCAAGGGCCTGGAAACCCAGACCATGAAGCTGTTCGAGGTCTGCAAGCAGCGGAACCTGCCCATCATCACCGTCATCAACAAGTGGGACCGCCCCGGCCTGGACGCCCTGGCGCTGATGGACGAAATCACCGAACGCACCGGCCTGCAGCCCATGCCGCTGACCTGGGCGGTGGGCATCTCCGGCGACTTCCGCGGCGTCTGGGACCTCCGCAACGACCGCTTCGCCCGCTTCCAGCGCAACAACGCCGGCGCCCAGATCGCCATCACCGAATACTTCACCCCCGAGGAAGCCGCCGAAGACCAAGGCAACAACTGGTCCGACGCCGTGGACGAGGCCGGGCTGGTGATCGAGTCCAACCTTGAGTTCGACGTCGACGCCTTCCACGCCGGGAAGGCCACCCCCATCCTGTTCAGCTCCGCTGCCCTCAACTTCGGCGTCAAGGAACTGCTGGACGCGCTGGTGGACTTTGCCCCCGCGGCGGCACCGCGGCCGGACATCGAAGGCACCCCCCGCCCGGTCGAGGCCCCGTTCTCCGGGTTCGTCTTCAAGGTCCAGGCCGGCATGAACAAGGCGCACCGCGACCATGTGGCCTTCATCCGCGTGTGCTCCGGCGTCTTTGAGCGCGGCATGGTGGTCACCCAGACCCGCACCGGCAAATCCTTCGCCACCAAGTACGCCCAGCAGGTATTCGGCCGCGAACGCGAAGTCATCGACGAGGCCTACCCCGGGGACGTCGTGGGCTTGGTCAACGCCTCCTCCCTGCGCGTGGGCGACAGCCTGTTCCTTGAGGAATCCGTGGAATACCCCGCCATTCCGCTGTTCGCCCCCGAGCACTTCCAGGTGGCCCGGTCCAAGGACCCCAGCAAGTTCAAGCAGTTCCGGCGCGGCATCGAGCAGCTCGAGCATGAGGGCGTCATCCAGCTGCTCCGCTCCGACCTCCGCGGTGACCAGGCGCCGGTGCTTGCCGCCGTCGGGCCCATGCAGTTCGAGGTGGTGGAGGACCGCATGGCGCACGACTTCAGCGCCCCCATGCGCCTGGAACGCCTGCCGTACTCGCTCGCAAGGATTTCGACGGCGGACGCCATGCCCGCGCTGGCCAACGTGCCCGGCGCGGAGGTGCTTCTTCGCTCCGACGGCGAATACCTCGCCCTGTTCAACGACGTCTGGGCCCTGCGGCGGATCGAAAAGAACCACCCGGACCTCACCCTCGTGCCCATCGGCACGCACAACCCGGCAAAGTAGGCCACAGTGTCAGCAACCCAACCCCGGGCCGTCGTCACCGGCGCCGGCACCATCAACCCACTCGGGGCCACCGTCAAGGAAACCTGGGAAGCCTTGCTCGCCGGGGAGTCCGGCATCGCAGAGCTGGCAGAGGACTGGGCGGCGCCTTTGCCCGTGAAGATCGCCGGCCAGGTGTCAGCGGATCTTTCGCAGCACCTCAGCACCCGCGAGATGAAGCGGATGGACCGCTGCGGCCAGCTCGCGCTGATCGCCGCCCGGGAGGCATGGGCCCAGGCCTGCGCGCCGGAGGTGGACCCGGAAAGGTTCGCCGTGGTCATCGGCTCCGCATACGGCGGCCTCGGTTCCACCATCGAGCAGGACCGCACGCTGGCTGCGTCCGGCCCGCGCAAAGTCTCGCCGCACACCCTGACCCGGCTGATGGCCAACGGGCCGGCCGCGTGGGTGTCCATCGACCTCGGAGCGCGCGGCGGCGCGCGGACTCCGGTCAGCGCCTGCGCCTCCGGGGCTGAGGCGATTGTCCAGGCCGCTGAGCTGATCCGCTCCGGTGCCGCCGACGTCGTGATTGCCGGGGGCGTGGACGCCTCCGTGAACGACCTGGTGATCAGCGGCTTCGCCCAGATCCGTGCACTGTCCACCCGCCCCGGAGATCCGCGGCAGGCATCGCGGCCGTTCGACGGCGGCCGCGACGGCTTCGTGCTGGCCGAGGGGGCCGGCGTGGTGGTGCTGGAGAGCGAAGAGCACGCCCGTGCCCGCGGCGCCGCCGTCCTGGGTGCCGTGGCCGGGGGAGCGGTGACCTCCGACGCCCACGACATCGTGGCCGCCGACCCCGCCATGCAGCGCCGGGTCATGCAGAAAGCACTGGATTCGGCAGGGATGCAGCCCGCGGACATCGGGTTCGTCCACGCCCATGCCACCTCCACCCCGGTGGGCGACCGGCTGGAGGGCCAGGCCATCGGCGCCGTCTTCGGGTCCTCCGTGCCGGTGACGTCCACCAAGGGGCACACCGGACACCTGCTGGGCGGCGCCGGTGCGCTGGCCGCCGTCGTGGTCCTCGAAGCCCTGCGCACCGGACAGCTGCCCGGGACCCTGAACGTGGACGGGCTGGACCCGGAAGTGGACCTGAACGTCGTCACCGAAACCGCGTTCGCCCTTCCCGCCGGCTCCGCCCCGGCCGGCCTGGTGAATGCCTTCGGTTTCGGCGGGCACAGCGTGGCCCTGGTGATCACCGGGGCGTAGCGGAAGCGCCGAAAACGCCGGAACGGTGCGGGGACCGCTGCCTCTCCGTCCAGGTCCGCGGCATGGGTACGGGATCCGCCGGCGTCCGTGCGGCGTTCCTTGAGGAAGTAGACCAGGCCGGCTGCCACAGCGGAGGCCGCGGCCAGGGCGAAGAGCCCGGGGATCACGCTGCCGGTCTGCTCCTTGATGATGCCGAAGCCGAACGGCGCCACGAATCCGCCCAGGTTTCCCAGCGAGTTGATGATGGCGATCGCCGGCGCCAGGACCAGCGGGTGCAGGCCGGACTGCGGGATGGTCCAGAACAGCGGGGACGCGCTCTTGAAGCCCATGGCGGCGACAGCCAGGAAGACCAGCGCAAGCACCGGCGAGGCCACCGCGGCCGCGTACGTGCCGACGGCGGCGACCAACAGGGCGGCGACCAGCAGGGGTTTCCTGGATGCAGCCTTGTCCTGCCACTTGGCGGCGAAGTACATCGCGAACACGGCGCAGATCCACGGGATGGCGGACAGGAACCCGGCTGAGAGATCGGTGGTACCGGGAATCCGCTTGACGATGCTGGGCAGCCAGAACGTGTTGGCGTAGATGGACAGCTGGATGGCGAAATAGATGCCGCACAGCAGCAGGATCTGCGGGTTCAGCAGCATCTTCCACCGGTTGGCCTTCCCGGAGTCCGCCGCGGTGTGCTGTTCATCCTCGGCTCTGATGGCCCGGGACAGCGCGTCCTTTTCCGCGGGCGAGAGCCAGCGGGCGTCCTGGATCCTTGCGTCCAGGAGGAAGAAGACCACAATGCCCACCAAAACGGAGATGATGCCTTCAAAGCCGAAAAGCCACTGCCAGCCGTGCATCCCCATCGCGCCGTCCAGGGTCAGCAGCGTGCCGGCAATGGGCCCGGAGAGCGCGGCTGCCACCGAGGAACCGGCAATGAAGACCGCGGTGGCCTTGCCGCGCTGGCCGGCCGGTACCCAGCGGGCGAAGTAGAAGATCACCGCGGGGAAGAACCCGGCCTCCGCGGCGCCGAGCAGGAACCGCAGGACGTAGAACATGGCCTCGTTCTGGACGAACGCCATGAGGAACGAGACGGCGCCCCAGCTGACCATGATCCGCGTCAGCCAGACTTTGGCGCCATACTTTTCCATCATCACGTTGCTGGGCAGTTCAAAAATCGCGTAGGCGATGAAGAACAGGCCGGCGCCGAAGCCGTATGCAGCGGCTCCGATGCCGACGTCGGCCTGGAGATGGTCCTGGGCGTAGCCGATGTTGGACCGGTTGAGCTGGTTGCAGACAAGCATGACCAGCATGACGGGGAGGACGCGCTTGAAGAATTTCCTGGTGGCGGATGCCAGGTCCAGGACAGCGTTGTCCGGAGACTTCATTGATTGTTTCCTTTTGGGGGAGGGCAAGGCGGGGGCCTTGGAAGAATGTACCGGACAGCCCGCCAGGGACGGGCCTTGGCGGGCTGTCTTTCGTGGGGTCCGTTGGCGGACTGCTGTTACCTCACCAGGCAGGGGCGTTTGGGGTCGAAGGACCAGCCGTCGATGTAGTACTGCATGCCGATGCTGTCATCGCGGGCGTCGAGGCCGTGCTTGAGGTAGAGCTGGTGGGCTTTGTCCAGTGCTGCGCGGTCCAGTTCGATGCCCAGGCCCGGCTTGTTGGGGACCTCAATGGCGCCGTTTCTGATTTGCAGCGGGTCCCTGGTGAGGCCCTGGCCGTCCTGCCAGATCCAGTGCGTGTCCAGGGCGGTGATCTCTCCCGGGGCCGCCGCGCCGGTGTGGGTGAACATGGCCAGCGAGATGTCGAAGTGGTTGTTCGAGTGCGAGCCCCAGGTCAGGCCGAATTCTTTGCACAGCTGCGCCACCCGGACCGAGCCGTGCATGGTCCAGAAGTGCGGGTCGGCCAGCGGGATGTCGACCGCGTTGCTCCGGACCGCGTGCGACATTTCCCGCCAGTCGGTGGCGATCATGTTGGTGGCGGTCTTCAGTCCGGTGGCCCGGCGGAACTCGGCCATGACCTCGCGTCCGGAGAAGCGCCCCTCGGCGCCGCAGGGATCCTCGGCGTAGGCCACCACGCCCTGCATGCGCTTGCCCAGCCGGATGGCTTCCTCAAGGAGCCAGCCGCCGTTCGGGTCAAGGGTGACGCGTGCGTCCGGGAAGCGCTGTGCCAGCGCCGTGACCACATCCACTTCGGCGTCGCCGGACAGCACGCCGCCCTTGAGCTTGAAGTCGCTGAACCCGTAGCGTTCCTGGGCGGCTTCGGCGAGGGCGACGACGGCCTCCGGGGTCATGGCCTCCTGGCGGCGGAGCTGCTCCCAGCGGTCCGACGGCGATTCCTCCACCAGGTACGGCAGGTCCGTCCGTGCGTGGTCGCCGACGAAGAACAGGTAGCCAAGCATTGGGACCGAGGTGCGCTGCTGCCCGTCGCCGAGCAGTTCGGCCACGGGGACGCCGAGGAACTGTCCGTGCAGGTCCAGCAGTGCGGACTCCACAGCGGTTACGGCGTGCACGGTGGTGCGCAGGTCGAAGGTTTGCAGGCCGCGGCCGCCGGCGTCCCGGTCGGCGAACTCCGCCGCGATGTCACGCAGCAGCGAGCGGTAGCGGGCCACCGGCTTGCCCTTGAGCAGGGCTCCGGCTTCCTCGATGGTGGTGCGGATCTTTTCGCCGCCGGGTACCTCGCCCAGCCCGGTGCGCCCGTCTGAGTCCGTCAGGATGACCACGTTGCGGGTGAAGAAGGGGCCGTGGGCGCCGCTGAGGTTCATCAGCATGCTGTCGTGCCCGGCGACCGGTACTACCTCAATGCCGGCAATGGTGGGCTGGTTGCTCATGCGCTGACTTCTGCTTTCTCTGCTGCCGGGACTACGTCGCCGTCGATGCGGCGGTTGAGGTGCCAGGGGTTGGTGTCCTGGAGGGGCTGCGGGAGCAGTTCCTGGGGGAGGTTCTGGTAGGCGACGGGCCGGAGGAACCGGTTGATGGCCAGCGTGCCCACGGAGGTGGTGCGGGAGTCGGAGGTGGCGGGGAAGGGGCCGCCGTGGACCATGGCGTGGCCTACCTCGACGCCGGTGGGCCAGCCGTTGACGATGATGCGCCCGACCTTTTGTTCGAGGACGGGGACCAGGGGAGCCGCCGTGGGGTAGTCCTGTTCGGTGAGCTGCAGGGTGGCGGTGAGCTGGCCTTCGATCCGGGCGGCGGCCTCGAGGAGGTCCCCGGCGCTGTTGTAGCGGATGAGCAGGGATGCGGCGCCGAAGATTTCCTCGTGCAGGACATGGTTGGTGACGAAGTCCCTGACCTGGGTGCCGTAGATGGCCGGGGCGGGGGCGTTCCGGGTGGTGCCGGGGGTGCCCTGGCCGATCAGTTCGACGCCGTCCGCGCTGCCGAGTGCCAGGGTTCCGGTGTTCCAGGAGTTGGCGATGCCTTCGGTGAGCATGGTTTGTCCGGGGGAGGCGGCGATGGCGCGTCCGACGGCGGCGGCGAGTTTGTCGCCTGCCTCGCCGGCGGGGGCGAACAGCAGGCCCGGGGAGGTGCAGAGCTGGCCGGAACTGCCCGTCACCGCAGTGACGTAAGCGGAGGCGAGGGCGTCGATGTCTTCGGCGGGGCCGGTAAGGGCGCCTTCGAAGACGAAGACGGGGTTCAGGGAGGACATTTCGGCGTAGACCGGGATGGGTTCCGGGCGTGCGGCGGCGGTGCGCATTAGGGCGATGCCGGCGGACTGGGAGCCGGTGAAGCCGACGGCCTTGATGGCGGGGTCGGCGACGAGGGCCTGGCCGATGCTGGATCCGGGGCCGTAGATCAGCGAGAACACGCCGGGGTGCAGGCCTGCATCCTTGACGGCTTTGGTGACCGCCTGGCCGACCAGTTCGCTGGTGCCGGGGTGGGCGTTGTGGGCTTTGAAGACGACGGGGCAGCCGGCTGCGAGGGCCGACGCCGTGTCTCCGCCCGCTGTCGAGAAGGCCAGCGGAAAGTTGCTGGCGCCGAACACGGCCACGGGGCCGAGGGGGATCTGGCGCTGGCGGATGTCGGCGCGGGGCAGCGGAGTCCGTTCGGGGAGGGCGGGGTCGATGCGGACGCCGCGGAAGTCGCCCTGCCGGACGACCCCGGCGAAGAGGCGCAGCTGGCCGGTGGTGCGGGCGCGTTCGCCCTGCAGCCGGGCGTGGGGAAGCCCCGTTTCTTCGCCGGCGCGGGTGAGGAGTTCCTCGCCGATGGCCTCGATGTTGTCGGCGATCGCTTCGAGGAACGAGGCGTGGGTTTCCGGGTCCAGGCTGCTGAAGGACGGGAACGCCTCGGCGGCTGCCGCGGTCGCCGTCGCGAGCTGCCCTTCGGTGAGCAGCGTGTAGGCGGGCTCGAGGGCCTGGTTGGTGGCCGGGTTGAAACCGTTGGTGGTCTTGCCTTGGCCGGCGACGGTCCTGCCGGCAATGAGTGAATGGCCGGTGAGGGGCATGGGGTCCTCCTGTGCTGGGAGCGGTGCTGTCTGCGGCGACGGCTAGGAAACGGTGGCGATCAGGGCTTTGAGGTCCGCGAGGTCCTGCGGAGCCAGGTTCTGCAGCGGGGTGCGGACCGGGCCGGCGGAACGGCCGATGGCGTCCAGCCCGCCCTTGACGATGGACACAGCGTAGCCTTTCACCCGGTCACGGATGTCCAGGTACGGAATGACGAAGTCGTTGAGCTTCTTGTTCACGGCTGCGCGGTCCTGGTTGCGGACGTCCTGGTAGAAGTCCAGGGCGAACTGCGGGACGAAGTTGTACATGGCGCTGGAGTAGGTGCTCATGCCCAGCTGCAGCAGCGGCAGGGCGAAGGTTTCGGCGGTGGGCAGGCCACCCAGGTAGAAGAGCCGGTCGCCGAGCTTGGCGTAGACGCGGGCGTCGTGTTCCAGGTCGCCCACGCCGTCCTTGAAACCGATCAGGTTGGGGTGCCGGTCGGCCAGGGTGGCCACCGTGGTGTCCTTGTAGATGGCGTTGGCGCGGTTGTAGATGATGACGCCCAGCGACGTGGCGCGGCAAACGGCGCTGACGTGCTCCACCAGGCCGTCCTGGTCCGCTTCCGTCAGATAGGGCGGTAGCAGGAGGATGCCTTCGGCGCCGGCGGCTTCGGCTGCCCGTGCGTTCCCGATGGCCTGGGCGGTGGAACCGCCGGCCGAGGCAAGGACTGGTACCCGGCTTCCCACTTCGTCGACGGCGGTGCGCACCACTCGCTCCGACTCGGCGGCGGTGAGGGAGAAGCCTTCGCCGGTGCCGCCCGCAGCGAACAGGCCGGCCACCGGGAAGCTCGCCTGCCACGCCAGGTGCTTGCGGTAGTTCTCTTCATCGAACTGCAGGTCCGCATCGAAAGAGGTCACGGGAAAGGAGAGCAGGCCTTCCTTGAGTGTGTCCGCGAGTTCCTGGGGTGTGTACTTGGCCACGGTGTGGGTCCTTCGGTCTGGGCGCCGGCGGGCGGCAGGGGCTGATGATTCCTTCCCAGCGTAGGAGCGCTTCTGATGCCTGTCTAAGTGCATTTTTATATGTATTGATACCTTCACAGCATGATCGCGGTTAGCCGTCTCCGCTACTCCATGGCGAACTCCAGGTCCCGCAGGAGGCGGGCCAATGCGGGGTTGGTGATCCGACGGTTCCAGAGGGCGTGCAGCTCCACCTGCTCACTGCTGCCGCCCTCGAGCGGGAGGAACTCCACCCCGCGGATGCCCAGGAGCGTGGCCGAGTGTGGCACGAAGGCGACTCCGCGCTTGGCGGCCACCAGCGAGACCATGGTGAGGATCTGGCTGACCGTATGCACCACGTTGGCGTGCCGGATGGGGAGCATCCGGACCACCAGGTCGTAGAAGTACCGGGCCTGGGTGGGGGAGTGCATGATCAGGGGTTCATCCCGGAAGTCGTCCGCGGTGATGTCGCGGCCCAGCCGCGCCAGGGGATGGTCCTCCGGCACCGCCAGGACCATCGATTCCCGGTACAGGAGGTGGGAGTCGAACGACTCCCGGTCGAAGGGGGGCCTGGCCAGCCCCAGGTCCAGTTCGCCGGTCAGCAGCCCGGCCAGCTGCTCTCCGGTGACCAGCTCCTCCAGCTCGATGTCGACGTCTGGAATAATCCTGGCCAGTTCCTCCAGCAGCGGACCCAGGATGCTGAAGCCGCTGGCCGCGGTAAATCCGATGCGCAATAGCCCCGACTGGCCCGTGGCGATGCGCCGGGCCGCCGCCGGTGCCCGCTCCGCAAGCGCCATGAGCCGGCGCGCCTCGTCGAGGAAGGCGTGCCCGGCCGAGGTCAGCTCCACCTTGCGGTTGTCCCGCTCCAGCAGCTCGGCGCCGACGATCTTCTCCAGCTTCTGGATCTGCCGGCTCAACGGGGGCTGTGTCATATTCAGGCGCTCCGCCGCCCTGCCGAAGTGGAGTTCCTCGGCCACGGCGATGAACCCGGCCAGCTGGTCGAAAGTAAACATGATGCCTTCCGGGTATCAAATGATGCAGATAAGGGCTTAGACAGGCATCATAGCCGCTCCCTACACTCGACAAAGCGAAGCGGGGGTGACCCCCTTCACAGAAGTTTCGGGCCGGTCCGGCCCCAGTTGCCCTTAGGAGTTCCAATGTTGCACTTCCCGTCACGCCGCGCCGTCCTCGGAACGGCGTCGGTCTTCACCTTGCTGGCACTGACGGCCTGCGGCGGCAATGTTGCCGGCGGAGCCGCTGCCGGAAATTCGTCGGAGTACCCGTCGGGGCCGGTGACCCTCACCGTGGGCCAGGCGGCAGGTGGCAGCACGGACCTGATCGCACGGGCGCTCGCGGACGGCGCTGCGAAGACCCTGTCCGCCCCCATGCCGGTGGTCAACAAGCCCGGTGCCAACGGTGCACTCGCCACGAAGGAAGTTGCCGGCAAGCCCGCCGACGGCCAGGAACTGATCCTCCTGACCGCGTCCCTGATCACCATCACGCCCCTTGCCGTGAGCAAGGACGAGGCCGTCAACCTGGATGACCTGGATATCATCACCGGCCTCTCCCAGGACGACTACGTGTTGGTGGCCAGCCAGGGTTCGGGGTTCAAGAGCTTCAAGGACGTCACCTCCGCCGGCCGGAACGTCACGTTCGGCACCACCGGCGTGGGCACGGGCAGCCAGCTCGCGCAGACCGTCCTGTTCAAGCAGGCCAACGTGCAGGGAACCGACGTGCCCTTCGACAGCGGCAAGCCCGCCCTGACCGCCGTCCTGGGCAACCAGGTTGAGCTGGCCACCATCCAGCTCGGTGAGGCCATGGCCCAGATCCAGGCCGGGAAGGTGGCGCCGCTGCTGGTCTTCTCCGAAGATCGCAACAGCTTCCTGCCTGATGTTCCGTCCGCCAAGGAAGCGGGCTACGACGTGCCGGTGGCACAGTACCGCGCCGTCGCGGCTCCCAAGGGAACTCCCCAGGACGTCAAGGACAAGCTCGCTGCCGCCTTCAAGGACACCTTCAAGACCGATGCCTACCAGGAGTTCAACAAGAAGAACCTCCTGACCCCCAAGGAGATCTCCGGCGAGGAAGTTGTTACGCAGTGGAAGGACTACGCCGCGAAGTACAAGTCCCTGGTGGAGAAGTACGGCATCAGCCTCGGCGGGAACAAATAACCCATGGAGACGACTCCAGCCGTGGCCGAACTCCCTGAAGCCCTGACCCCGGAAGAACTTGCCGCGCAGTGGGAGGAAGAGAAGCCTCCTGCTGCCGGGCCGCTCGCCAACGCGGCCTCCTCCCTGGTGGTACTCGCCGTCGGAATCGGGGCCTTGGCGCTGTCCGTCGCCATGGGACTTGGCACCCCGGAGAAGCCGGAACCGGGGCTCTGGCCCTTCCTGACCAGCTGCGTGATGGTGGCCCTGGCGATCTTCCAGCTGGTGTGGGGCCGGCATAACCGGGACGCGGAGAAATTCACGCGGATGTCCTTCGCCCCGCTCACCGGCCTGGCCACGCTCGCGGCGATGGTGGCCCTGATGCCCGCCATCGGCTTCGAGATCCCGTCCCTCATCCTGTGCATCATCTGGATGAAGTTCCTCGGCAGCGAAACCTGGCGCTCCACCCTGCTGGTCAGCGCCATCGTCGTCGCAGCGTTCTACGGGATTTTCGTCCTGGCGCTCGGCACCTCCATTCCCCACCTCTTCTAGGAGACCACCGTGGATTTCCTTAATCCCGTCCTCAACGGTTTCTCGGTCGTCCTGGAACCGATGAACCTGCTGTACTGCCTCATCGGCGTGGTGATCGGCATGCTGATCGGCGTGCTGCCCGGGCTGGGGCCGGCAGCCACCATCGCCATCCTCCTCCCGCTGACCTACAGCGTGGAGCCCGTCACCGCGATCATCATGCTCGCCGGCATCTTCTACGGCGCCCAGTACGGCGGCACCATCACCTCCGTCCTGCTCCGGCTCCCCGGCGAGGCGTCGTCGGTGGTCACGGTCTTCGACGGGTATCAGATGGCCAGGCAAGGCAAGGCCGGAACCGCCCTCGGACTGGCCGCGATCGGTTCCTTCATCGGCGGGACCGCCGCCATCATCGGCCTGACCTTCCTGGCCCCGGTCGTGGCGGGATTCGCCCTCGACTTCGGGCCCGCGGAGTACTCAGCCCTGGCGATGCTGGGCATCCTGCTGGTGGCGACCATCAGCGGCGGTTCCAAGGCCAAGGCCCTGATCGCGGCTGCCGTCGGACTCCTGCTCGCCACCGTGGGCCGCGACGTCTTCACCGGCGAAAGCCGCTTCACCTTCGGCAGCCTGCAGCTGGCGGACGGCATCGACTTCGTGCCCATCGCCATGGGCCTCTTCGGCCTCGGCGAGATCCTCTACAACCTCGAGGAACGGCACCGGGCCGCCAAGGCGCCGTCGAAAGTCTCCAACGTCTGGCCCTCGAAGTCGGACCTTAAGTACGCCTCCGGTGCCATCAGCCGCGGTTCGGTCCTCGGCTTCTTCCTCGGCATCCTGCCCGGCGGCGGTGCCACCATCGCCTCCATGGCCTCCTACGCCATGGAAAAGAAGCGGGCCAAGCAGCCGGAGCGGTTCGGCAAGGGCGCCCCCGAGGGCGTGGCCGGGCCGGAGACGGCGAACAACGCGGCAGCAACGTCGTCGTTCATCCCGCTGCTGACCCTTGGCATTCCCGCGAACGCAACCATGGCACTGATGTTCGGTGCGCTGCTGATCCAGGGCGTGACGCCGGGTCCGCAGCTGGTGGAACAGAACCCGGACCTGTTCTGGGGCGTGGTGAACTCCATGTACATCGGCAACATCCTGCTGCTGATCATGAGCCTTCCCCTGGTGGGCATCTTCGTCCGGATCCTGCGCGTCCGCGCCGCGATCCTCGCCCCGATCACGGCGCTGATCACCCTGCTGGGTGCCTACACCATCAACAACAGCATGTTCGACGTGACCCTCGTGGTCTTCTTCGGGGTGCTGGGCTACCTGATGAAGAAATTCGGCTTCGAACCCGGGCCCCTGGTCCTGGCCTTCGTCCTCGGTGAGCTGCTCGAAAGCTCGCTGCGGCGTTCGCTGCTGGTCTTCGGCGGCGACCCCACCGGCTTCTTCACCCGCCCCATCTCGGCAACCCTGTTGGCGGTCTTCGTCCTGGTGGCCGTGCTGCCGGGCGTCCGCAGCATGATCGCCGCCCGTAAAGGCACGACGGCGGCAGCCGCCTCCGCCGGGAACGGCACCAACCAGAACATCAAGGAGAAGGTATGAGCATCATTGTCGGGTTCGTTCCCACGCCGGCCGGCGAGGCGGCCCTTGCCGCCGGCATCGCCGAGGCGCAGCTCCGGCAGAAGCCCCTCTTCATCGTGAACTCGGCGCGGCAGGGAGCGCTGGTGGACAAGTCCGTGGCGCCGGAGGACGTCCTGGCGAAGGCCGCGAAGCAGGCCGCCGATGCAGGGGTCGACGCCACCGTCATCCAGCCGCCCTACGAGAACGACCTCGCGGACGAATTCCTGGACGTGGCCCGGGAAGTGGACGCATCCCTGATCGTGATCGGCCTCCGGCACCGCACCCAGGTGGGCAAGTTCATCCTGGGCAGCCACGCCCAGCAGATCCTCATGCAGGCGGACCGGCCGGTGCTGGCGGTCAAAGCCGGCAGCAGCAGCTCCTTGGGCTGACGCTGCCTTAATGCAAAGGCCGGTGAGCCGCTGGGTCACCGGCCTTCTGCCTGCCGCCCCTCTGCCTGGCTATCTTGCGCCGGGGCTGTCCGGACGTGGGCGGCCAGCGCGTCAAGGATGGGCAGTTGGCCTTTGACGAGTTTCAGGCGGGCTTCCTGCTCCGGGAACCAGCGGGCGTCGTCGATCTCGGGGAAGTCCTGGATCCGGCCGGACCCCTTGGGCCATTCCAGCGGGAAGGTATTGCTGCTGATGGTGTCCGGCTGGAAATCGGCTTCCGCGGCGAATACCATGATGAGCTTTCCCGACGGCTGGCGGAACCGGCCCAGCAGCCGGTACCCGGCTTCCGGTGCCGGGGTGCCCATCTCCTCGGCGAATTCGCGCAGGGCGGCGGCCAACGGATCCTCGCCCTCGGCGTACTCTCCTTTGGGGATGGACCAGGCGTGGGCGTCCTTGCGCGCCCAGAAGGGGCCGCCCATGTGGGCTATCCAGACCCGCAAACCGTCCCCGGGTGCGGGGCCGCTGACCGGGTCCTGCCGGTACAGCAGCAGGCCTGCGCTGAGAACTGGCATTGGCCCTCCCGGTCCCGTTCGAAAATCCGCAATTGCAGTCTGCCGTTAACGTGGAGTTCACGGCACTGCTTTAGGTTATTCCTTCAGGCACCTAGCTTGGCACTCTGCTCGGAAGGGACGGGACCCGTCATGGCCAACATTGCTGATGTCTTGGGACGGCTTACGCCGGAAGAACGTGATGAGCTCCGCGGCCTCGGCCCCCAGGGCCACCTGCCGCGGCACCTGGTTGATGCCCTGGACCGTGCAGCCGGCGGAACAGGATCGGGCCGCGGCTACTACGTGCCAAACGGCAACGTGAACGCCACCGGAGGTCCGCTGCTGGTGCTCCGCAGCGACGTCGCCGGCTGGCTGCTGGGCAGTACGGGTTCCTGACGTCCGGGTTCCCGGCGCCGGGCTCCTGACAACGGAGCCCTCCTCAGGACGCAGGCAGGATGAATGTCGCGCTGGTGCCCCGGCCGGGCTCACTGCTCAGGCTGATGGATCCGCCGTGGCCTTCCACGATGGTCTTGCTGACCGGCAGCCCCAGGCCCGCGCCCGGTATCGCTGTTTCACGGGACCGCGCCGACCTGAAGAACTTGGTGAAGGCCTGCTCCTGCTCCTCCTCGCTCATGCCCAACCCGGTGTCGCTGATGGAGCACACCAGACCGTCCTCGGTCCTGCGCGCGGTGGCGGTGATGCTGCCGCCGTGGGGCGAGTATTTGATGGCGTTCGAGAGCAGGTTGTGGATCACCTGGCTGATCCTTGCCGGGTCCACCCGGGCCGGGAGGGGCCGCTCCACCTTGAGCTTCAGCTCCAGGCCGGCGCCCGCCGCCCTGGGTAATGCCGAGTCCACCGCCTCGCTGACAAGCCGGGCCAGGTCCGCGTCCTCCAGGGAAAGCTCCACCCGCTCGGACGCCACCGCGATGAGGTCATTGACCAGGTTCAAAAGGTGCTCGGCATTCCGCCGCACCACGAGGAGCTCTTCCCGGATGTCCTCATGCCCGGGCTCTTCCAGCACCAGCTCCAGGTAGCCAATGATGGACGTGAGCGGAGTCCTGAGTTCGTGCGAGACAGTGGCAACGAAGTTGTCCTTCGCGGCCAGGGCCCCGATCAGCGTGGTCACGTCCACGAACGTGATGACCGCGCCGCCTTCCTGGCCGCCGGCGGCGGGAAAGCCGTGGGCGCTGACGGAGTAGGCGCGCTGGCCGTCTTCCGGGCCGGCCCAGTAGAGCTCGTCCGTGAACGCCTCCCCGCTGGCCGCCCGGACCGGCGGGGACATCGTGTCCGGAACCGGGGTTGACTGGTCTGCCGCCAGCAGGTGCCTGCGTCCTGAACCTGGCTCACGGAGCCCTGCCAGCGCCGGGTCCGTCTGCATCGCCCTGTTGGTCAGCACAGTGTTGCCGTGGCTATCCACCACCCAGACACCGACTCCCACCGCCTTTAGCACGGCATCCAGGAGCCCCTGGCGCCGCATGCTTTCATTCAGTGTCCGGGCGAGGTCATGCTCGTTTTCCACCAGCTTGGTCCGCTGCCGGCGCAGGGTCCCTGACACGGCATAGGCAGTCACTGCAATGGCCGACATGACCAGGGGCAGGATGATGGTACGGATCATCGAGCCGCCGGCGGGTGGGGAGCCCATGGTTATGGGTGGAACGACCGTGCCCAAAATCGCCGACAGCACGGCCAGGACAGGCAGGTACAGGGCCCGCTGCGCCGACAGCCAAATCACCGGGAACACCATCAGGAGGCTCAGGACACTGAAGGAAGGGCCGCCCGCCTCCCGGGTGAAACCGACGGCGAGGCAGTCCAGCACCGCGATAACAGCAAATGCATGCTCCGGCAGCCTGCCCCAGGGCACCGCCAGGCAGATGGCAAAGATGGCCAGGTGGGCCAGCAATGCTGCCTTGAACAGGGTGTCGTCGAACGCCTCCGGGCTGAAGATGGCGGCCGCAACAACCATCAGCCCCATGGTGACGGTCAGGGGCAGTTGGCTGAGCGCTACCCACGTGCGGTTCCCCGCCCTGCCGTACAGCCCGTCAAGACGGTGGGACATGACGGAACCCACCGACGAATCGCGCGCCCGGCCGGGCGCGTCCGCGTTGCCCTGATGTTCCCGGATTACCAAGTTGGCCCCCAGCGCCGATTTGGATAACCCTCCCACTGCAAGAAGGTGTTGACATCACAGTACCCGTGGCAAGCGAATTTTCACGCGGAAGTCGATTGGCCACCTCGGCCAAGGGCGGGGAGCGCGAAAGTCCTTAGCCAATCAGGAGGCTGAGCGCCTCGGTCAGGTGCTCCACCTCGCGGACCGAGAAGCCGGCGGGGATGGGTCCCGGCCCGGTGTGGCTGGCCGGGACCACGGCATGGGTAAATCCGAGCCGGTGGGCCTCCTGGATGCGCTGGTTGATGCCGGGCACGGGCCGGACTTCACCAGCCAGTCCGACTTCACCAAAGGCGATCAGCCGGATGGGCAGGGGCTTGCGGGCCTTGGCCGAGGCCACCGCCAGGGCTACGGCGAGGTCGGTGGCCGGTTCGCTGAGTTTCACCCCGCCCACCGTGGCCACATAGGAATCGTCCTTGTGGAGCAGCGTACCGGCCCGCTGCTGCAGGACGGCCAGGAGCATGGACACCCGTGAACCGTCCAGGCCGCTGGTGGCGCGCCGCGGCTGCGAGTTGGGGCTCTCGGCCAGCAGCGACTGCACTTCGGCCAGCAGGGGACGGCGCCCCTCCATGGTGACGGTGATGCAGGTTCCCGAGACCGGGTCCTTGGTGCGGCTGACGAACAGCCCGCTGGGATCGGTGAGGCCTTCGATGCCGTTCTCGTTCAGGTCGAAGCAGCCGACGTCGTCCGTGGGCCCGTACCGGTTCTTCACCGCACGCAGGAGCCGCAGCCGCGAGTGCCGCTCGCCCTCGAACTGGCACACCACATCCACCAGGTGCTCCAGCAGCCGCGGACCTGCGATGGACCCGTCCTTGGTCACGTGGCCCACCAGCAGGGTGGTCATGTTGCGCCGCTTGGCCGCGGCGATGATGGAGGCCGCCACTTCGCGGACCTGGGACACGCCGCCGGCGCTGCCGTCCACGTCTGCGCTACTGAGGGTCTGGACGGAGTCCACGATCAGCAGGCGCGGCTCGATCTTCTCCACCTGCCCCAGCGCCTGGCCCAGGTCCGTCTCCGCGGACAGGTAGAGGGATTCGGCGACGGCGTCGATCCGTTCGGCGCGAAGCTTCACCTGGGCGGCCGACTCCTCGCCGGTGACATAGAGGACATCCTGTGCTGTCCGGGCGAACTTGGCGGCCACATCCAGCAGCAGGGTGGATTTGCCCACCCCCGGTTCGCCGGCCAGCAGGATCACTGCGCCGGGAACCAGGCCGCCGCCCAGCACCCGGTCCAGTTCGTCCACCCCGGTGGGCAGGAAAGCCGCCGTGGTGGCGTCCACCTCCGCGATCCGGCGCGCAGGCTCCACCACTGTTGTGGCCGCCGTCGTCCGGGCCACCGAGGCCCCTGTCTCCTCGACCGTGCCCCACGCCTGGCATTCGCCGCAGCGGCCCACCCACTTGACGGTGGTCCAGCCGCATTCGGCGCATTTGTAGCCGGGCGCCTTGGAGGCCCGGGAAGTCTTTGTTGCCATGCGTCCAACCCTAGCGGCGGGCACCGACACTACAGCGCGGGGAGCACGTCCCGGGCCTCGCGGGCGTCCATGCCCGTGGCCTCCAGCAGGTCCACCATCAGCGGCCGGAACAGCATCACCACCGTTTCGCCCTCCAGCCGCTGCACCTCCAGCAGCTTGGGGTGCAGCCGCAGGGCGATTTCGCTCAGGTCGCGGCGGGCCGTGCGCAGGTGGGCGCGCCGGACGCCGTCGTGCGTTTCGCCAAGGCCCAGCGACAATTCGTCAATGGCGGCAGCGGTCTCCTGCAGCACCTCGGCGATGCTGTCGGTGGCCTCGTCCGAGAGCGCTGTGTGGTTGATGGCGCTGGTCAGCCGCCGCGCGAACACGCGGCTGTTGCGCAGTGCCAGGTCGATGAAGTCCAGGGACTGCTTCAGCCGGTCCAGCTCGTCACGGTGCCGGCGGTAGGCAGGCGCCAGCGTGGCCACCTCGCCGGACGCGCGCAGCGACTGGCGCATGGCGTCCACCAGCGGCTGGCAGTTCCTGCCGCGGATCAGCGCGTGCCAGGCCTGGGTGGAGTCGCTGGACACGAGCGCGCCGGCGCATTCCCGCAGCACCTCTGCCAGTTCATGCAGCAGCTTCTGGACGTCCCGGCGCGGCTCCCGGCGCGGGTCCTTGGGCATGAGGATGGTCACCAGCAGCGCGAACAGCCCGCCCACCACCGCATCGATGCTGCGGGTGAATGGACCGCCGGACGGCGCCGGCAGCAGCACCACCAGCAGCGACTGCAGCGCCAGCTGGGTGGTGAAGATGTTTCCGCTGTCCAGGAACCGGGCCAGCAGGATGGAGGTGAGAAGCACGACGGCGGCCACCCAGATGTCGCCGCCCAGCCAGTGCAGGAGCAGGTCACCCACCACGATGCCGAGGGTGCAGCCCAGGCCCACTTCCATCACCCGGCGCAGCCGTGGTTCCCGGGAGAAGCCGAGGGCAATCAGCGACGACGTGGCAGCGAACAAGGGCCCCGTATGGCCAAGGACGTACTCGGCGAACGCATAGGCCCCCACCGCGCAGACGGTCATCTGGATGGCGGGGATGAACGAGTTGCGGCTCCGGATCAGTCCGGTGCGTACACGGCTGCGCAGGAACCGCCTGGTTGCCGAGAATCCTGCTGCTATGGCCATGGGTCCAAGTCTATTCAGTGGCCATGCAGTGCCAGGGCCGCCACTACGGCCGGAGATGTGATCCGCGCAATGGGGACCCGGTATTTGTCAACGAATATCCCGCGGCCGTTAATCCTCCGTTCACTTTGGACAGGCCATCCCGTTACCTGCGGCCCATAACTTTCTTGAAGGTACACAACGTACGCATCGCGCAGCAGGGTTCTCCGTCCCTGTCCCGCACCTGAATAACCCTGGAAGGGGTACATCTAGTGAAGGCACTCCGCTTCGGCCGCCACGCGGCTATCGCTGTTATCGCAGCCGGCGCACTCGCGCTCACCGCCTGCGGTTCAGACAACGCCACGGGCACCGCCCCTGCCGGCACCCAATCCGCTGGCGGCACCAAGGTCACCGGCACGCTGACCGGTATCGGCTCCTCCGCGCAGGGCGCGGCCATGGACGCTTGGAAGACCAACTTCGCCTCCGCCAACTCCGGCGCCAGCGTGCAGTACTCCCCGGATGGTTCCGGTGCAGGCCGCAAGGCAATCCTCGACGGCTCGGCCCAGTTCGCCGGCTCCGACGCCTACCTGAAGGATGACGAATACGCCTCCTCCAAGTCGGTCTGCGGCCCCGACGGTGCCATCAACGTCCCGGTCTACATCTCCCCGATCGCCGTCGCCTTCAACGTCCCCGGCGTCACCGACCTGAAGCTGGACGCCACCACCGTGGCCAAGATCTTCCGCGGCCAGATCGCCAAGTGGAACGACCCCGCGATCGCCGCGCTGAACGAGGGCGTTTCCCTGCCCGACCTGAAGGTCACCCCGGTGAACCGCTCCGACGACTCGGGCACCACGCAGAACTTCACGGACTACCTGTCCGCCGCGGCATCCGACGTCTGGACCGACAAGGCCGCCGGCGTGTGGCCCGCCAGCCTCCAGGGTGAGAACGCCAAGGGCACTTCCGGTGTGGTCAAGACCGTCACCGACACCCCCGGCGCCGTGACCTACGCCGACGACTCCGCCGTCAGCGGCAAGCTCGGCGTTGCCCAGATCAAGGTGGGCTCGTCCTTCACCAAGATCTCCGCCGAAGCCGCCGCCAAGGCAGTGGACGCCGGCAAGCCGGTGGAAGGCCGCTCCGCGAACGACCTGTCCATCAAGCTGGACCGCAAGACCACCATCGAAGGCGCCTACCCGATCGTCCTGGTGTCCTTCCACGTTCTCTGCACCACCTACGACAAGCAGGAGACCGTTGACCTGGTCAAGGCCTTCGAGCACTACGTAGTTTCCGAGGAGGGCCAGAAGGCTGCCGCAGACTCCGCCAAGTCTGCCCCGCTGTCCTCCGACCTCGCGGCCAAGGCTGTCAAGGCCATCGACTCGATCAAGGTCAAGTCCTAGCCACGCTGCGAAACCGGGTTCCCCGCCTGCCGGACGGCAGTGCGGGGAACTTGGCATTGCACCCCGCAACCGTCACACCAGTAATCGATCGAAGGGCCGTCGAATGACCGCCACCCCCCTGACCAGCACCCAGGGCGCCGGGCGCGCCGGTGACAAAGTCTTCTCCGGCGCCGCGCTGGCCGCAGGCTGCCTGATCCTCGCCGTTCTGTTCGGCGTCGCACTCTTCCTGGTGGTCCAGGCCATCCCTGCGCTGACCGTTCCCGCCGACAAGATCCAGGGCGGCCAGGGCTTCTTCGCCTACATCTGGCCGATCGTGGTCGGCACGCTGATCGCGGCCGTCATCGCTCTGGTGATCGCCACCCCCATCGCCATTGGCGTGGCGCTGTTCATCTCGCACTTCGCCCCCCGCCGGCTGGCCTCCGGGCTCGGCTACGTCGTGGACCTGCTCGCCGCCATCCCCTCCGTGGTGTACGGCGCCTGGGGTGCGGCGTTCCTGGCCAGGGAGATCTCGCCGGCGTACGGCTGGCTCGCAGTCAACATGGGCTGGCTCCCCATCTTCCAGGGCCCGGCCTCCACCACCGGCAAGACCATCCTCACCGCGGGCATCGTCCTGTCCGTCATGGTCCTGCCCATCATCACCTCCCTGTCCCGCGAAATCTTCCTTCAGACCCCCAAGCTGCATGAAGAGGCGGCGCTGGCCCTCGGTGCCACCCGCTGGGAGATGATCAAAATGGCCGTGCTGCCCTTCGCCCGCCCAGGCATCATCAGCGCCGTCATGCTGGGCCTCGGCCGCGCGCTGGGCGAGACCATGGCCGTGGCCCTGGTGCTCTCCTCCGGCGCCTTGACCGCCAGCCTGATCCAGTCAGGAAACCAGACCATTGCCGCCGAGATCGCCCTGAACTTCCCGGAAGCCAGCGGCATCAAGGTCAGCACCCTGATCGCCGCCGGCCTGGTCCTGTTCGTCATCACCCTGGCCGTGAACATGATCGCCCGCTGGGTCATCACCCGGCACAAAGAATTCTCGGGAGCCAACTAAATGACCTCCACGCTCACCCCGGTCCGCAGCAAGCGGTCGGCGCTCACCAAGGGCCAGTTGCCCAAGTACGCCCCCTACGCGGTCCTCGCGGCAGCGCTGATCGTCGGCGCGGCCATCCTGGCCCTGGCTGGTTTCAACCCCTTCGGCTGGGGCGTGGTCTCCGCGTTGCTGTTCGCCGTCGGCCTGGTGTCCTGGAGCGCAGCCGTGGAAGGCTCCCGCAAGGCCAAGGACAAGCTGGCCACCTGCCTGGTGGTTGGTTCCTTCCTGGTGGCGCTCCTGCCCCTCGTCTCGGTCATCTGGACCGTGCTGGTGAACGGCATCCCTGGGCTCATCGACCCCGGGTTCCTCACTACCTCAATGAACGGCGTCACAGGCGCTTTCGACAACAAGGCCGTGGAAAGCGGCGGGCCGGTGATGGGCGGCATCTACCACGCGCTCCTGGGCACGGTGCAGATCACGCTGCTGGCCACCGTGATCTCCGTTCCCGTGGGGCTGCTCACCGCCATCTACCTGGTGGAGTACGGCCACGACGGCCGGCTGGCGAAGGCCATCACGTTCTTCGTCGACGTCATGACCGGCATCCCCTCCATCGTGGCCGGCCTCTTCGCCGCCGCGTTCTTCTTCGTGGTGGTGGGCCCGGGCACCAAGACCGGCGCGGTGGCCGCCGTCGCGCTGTCCGTCCTGATGATCCCCGTGGTGGTCCGCTCCAGCGAGGAAATGCTCAAGATCGTCCCCAACGAACTCCGCGAGGCCGCGTACGCCCTGGGCGTCCGCAAATGGCGGACCATCCTCAAGGTGGTCATTCCGACGGCGATCTCCGGCATCGCGTCCGGCGTCACCCTGGCGATCGCCAGGGTCATCGGCGAGACGGCGCCCATCCTGGTCACCGCCGGCTTTGCCACCAGCATCAACTCCAACGTGTTCGGCGGCTGGATGGCCTCGCTGCCCACGTTTATCTACACCCAGATCCTCAACCCCACCTCGCCATCCAACCCGGACCCGTCCTCGCAGCGGGCCTGGGGTGCGGCACTGGTGCTGATCATCCTGGTGATGGTCCTGAACCTTGTGGCGCGCCTGATCGCCCGGATCTTCGCCCCCAAGACCGGCCGCTGAGCGGTTCACGCTCCGGCCCGACCCAAAATCTCTATCCAGTAAGTGAAGGAACACCATGTCTAAGCGCATCGACGTCAAGGACCTGAACGTCTACTACGGCGATTTCCTCGCCGTCGAAGACGTCAGCATCCACATCGAGGCCAAGTCCGTCACCGCTTTCATCGGCCCCTCCGGCTGCGGCAAGTCCACCTTCCTGCGCACCCTGAACCGGATGCACGAGGTGATCCCCGGCGCCCGCGTCGAGGGTGAGGTCCTGCTCGATGGCGACAACCTCTACGGTCCCGGCGTGGACCCGGTCACCGTCCGCTCGCAGATCGGCATGGTGTTCCAGCGCCCCAACCCGTTCCCCACCATGTCCATCCGGGACAACGTGCTGGCCGGCGTCAAGCTGAACAACAAGAAGATCTCCAAGGGCGAGGCGGACGTTCTGGTGGAGCGCTCGCTGAAGGGCGCCAACCTGTGGAACGAGGTCAAGGACCGGCTGGAGAAGCCCGGCTCCGGGCTCTCCGGCGGCCAGCAGCAGCGGCTCTGCATCGCGCGGGCCATTGCCGTGGAGCCGCAGGTCATCCTGATGGACGAGCCGTGCTCCGCCCTGGACCCCATTTCCACGCTGGCCATTGAGGACCTCATCAATGAGCTCAAGGACCAGTACACCGTGGTGATCGTGACCCACAACATGCAGCAGGCCGCGCGCGTCTCTGACAAGACGGCATTCTTCAACATTGCCGGCACGGGCAAGCCGGGCAAGCTGATCGAGTACGGCGACACCCACACCATCTTCAGCAACCCGGTACAGAAGGCCACCGAAGACTACGTCTCGGGCCGGTTCGGGTAGGGAGGATTTCCTGCTGGTCTTTGCTCCGGGCATTTAGTACGCTGAACTAGATACTTTATTAACTAGTAGTAAGCCAGCTTAGGAGCTTTGCCAATGACGCAGACAGCCAGCAGCCCCAGGAGCCACCAGCTTACGGTTGCGGGGCACGGGCCGGCCATCAGGTTCCCGCACCCGGACCTTCCCGTGCCGGGCTTCGCGGGCGCAGGGCTGGCTGCCCGCCTCGAGGATGTGTCGGCAGTTCCCGTCACCGTCCCTGAATCGGGGGCGGGCGACGTCCTGTCTGCCGTGTGGCGGACCAGTTCCTACCTGGAGACCGTGCAGTGGGAGCTGGACTCGGCCCAGGAGTCCTTGCTGCAGGCTGTCCGCAAGGCCGCCGCCGCGGGAGTGGCCCATGATGAACTCTGCGCTGCGGCGAACCTGACCGGTGAGGAGCTCGCGGCCGCGCTCGCGGAAACACCCGCCGGTCTTTACGCCATCGAGTCCTAGCAACTCCAGGTCCCCGGGTCCGCGCCCGTCACTGCGGCACCTCGAGCTGGAACCCGCAGTGGCAGCGCAGTACCCGGGTGGGCAGGAATACGGCGTTGGATCCGCCGTTGCTGATGCGGTAGCAGAGCTTTTCGACTTCGAACCCGGCGTCTTCCATGGGGAAGCCGCAGTGGATGTAATCGTCGCCGAAGACCATGACGTTGGGCATCCAGTGGATCTGGTGGAGCGCCGCGGCCACATCCGACGCGTAGGCCACGTGCTCCTGGAAGAGGTGGCAGGCGTTGCACGTGTAGGACACGCTGACCAGGTCGCCGCCGGCCCTTCCGATGGCCGTGACGGCGTGGATGGTCAGATGGTGCCCGGTCCCGCAGGTCCCGCACTGCAGCTGACGGGGCCGGGGCAGGGGGCGCCGGAAAGGCGAGAAAGACATGGCGCCTGCTCTTTTCCGCGTTGTGCAGCCGGGCCGCCGTGATTCTGCAGCGGCGCAGTCCGCGGCCCTGCACCCGGCGGCGGACGCACGTCCCGGGGCGCCGGCGCCCGGGGATGTACTTTCGAATCTACGTCACCGGCATTCGGCTGTATAGGGAATTCGGTCCCGTAGGGGTGCCGGGACGGGCAAAAAGGGGAGCTATCCTGCGGCGGGGGAGAGGGCCAGTGCCAGGACGAAAGCCAGGGCGCACGTTGCCACCGGCGTGAGGGCCCACATCCAGAGGATGCGGATCACCAGCAGGCGGCTGGTCACCGAAAAGTGCTGGTTTTCGCCCGCTCCCAGCGCTCCGGCCGTCACGGTGTGCGTGGTGGAGATCGGCCAGTGCAGGGCGATGGCGCCGACGAAAAGCATCAGCGCACTGAAAGTCTGCGCCACGGAGCCACGCAGCGGATCAATCCTGGTGATCTTGTAGCCGATGGTGTGCGAGATCCGCCAGCCCCCGAACAGCGTCCCGGCCGTCATCATCACCGCCGAAAGCAAGGCAACCCAGACGGGGATCCCGCCGTCGTAATAGCCCGCGGCCAGAAGTGCCAGCAGGAGCACCGCGCTGACGCGCTGTCCGTCCTGCAGGCCGTGGCCGAAGGCCACCGCACCGGCGGCGATGGCCTGTGCCCTGCGGAAACGCTGGTTGACCACGTTGGGCTGGGTGTAGCGGGCGGCCCAGGTAGCCGGATAGACCAGGAGGAACGAGCCGCTGTAGGCCACCAGCGGAGAAAGCACCAGCGGCAGCACCACCTGGAACAGCAGCGACTGGTCCACCCCCGCCACACCGGAACCGCCCACGGCAAGGCTGGCCAGACCGGCTCCGGCAAGGCCGCCCACCAGCGCGTGCGTGGAGGACGCCGGGATGCCGCGCCACCACATCAGGAGGCCCCAGCCGCAGGCGCTGGCCAGCCCGGCAGCCAGGATGACCAGGCCGCCGCCCCCCGGCGGCAGGTGGATCCACGTCTGGCTGACCGCGACGGCGAGCAGGGCGCTGAGCAGGGCGCCCACAAAGTTGAAGAAGGCGGCGAGCAGGACGCCCACGCTGGGGGTGAGGGCCCTGTTCCGGACCGCCAGGGCGACGGAGGTGGAGGCGTCGCGGAAGCCGTTCAGGAAAGCGAACGCCGCGGCCAGCAGGACCACGGCCCCGAAAATGACCACCGCCATAATCAGGATTCCTTGACGATGATGCTGCCCACTTGGGTGGCCACCCGGCGCATGTCCTTGGTGACCTCTACGAGCTGGTTGGCGATGTCCCGGTTCCGTGAATACTGCGGCCATTTCATGTCCGCGATCATGTCGGCGACCCACACCCGGTGCGTCCGTTCGGCCCGCTTGGCAAGCCGCAGGATCTCGATCCAGTAGTCCTCAAGGTCATCAAGGTCATTCAGCCGGCGCATCGCGTCCACCGTCAGTTCGGCCTGCCTGCTGATGACCTCCAACTGGTCGGCAGCGCGCCGCGGCAAGCGGTCCAGCCGGTACAGGGCCACCAGTTCCGCCGCGGCGTCCATCTTCTCCATGGCCTCGTTGAGGTAGCGGGACAAGGCATACATGTCCTCGCGGGGAAGTGGATTGACGAAGCTGGTGCGCATGTGGGTCAGCAGCGCGAAGTGCAGTTCGGCGGACTTTGCCTCATGGTTGTGCATGTCCTCGACGAGTTTGCCGTGCTCGTCCGCGGGAACGCCAAGGATCTCGGCCAGGGTGCCGCAGGCCAGCACGATCTGTTGTGCCATCTGCGAGAGGAGGTTCAGCCCTGCGGGCTCCTGGGGAAAAAGGCGCAGCTTCACGTGTTTACCGGTCTCCGGGGACATAACAGGGCGGGGATTGCCGCCGTGTGACTTGACCTGGGCGTGCAACTGACGCTTACTCTACCGGGCCGTCACTGCGCCACCGAAAACACCCGCCGGAAGAGGGCACAAAAATGGTGCCGAACCGGATACGCCTCTCGGCGGTAGGCCGCTCTAGGCGGCTAATTGTTGAAGCCCGGGGGTTTCGCGGCTCGGCACCGGTTTCAGTCTTCTACTTCGCCCCGTGCAAGTCAATCTTGACAGCGGGGGCCTGCAGGGTCCGGGAACGGGCCGCAGGCAGGGGCTTGGTCAGTCCAGTTCACCGAGGCGCCACGCGTTTGCCGCGTGCTCCAGGTCTTCGGCGGTCTTCACCAGTTGGTGGGAATTGCGGGTCAGTTTGCTGGCGTGTGCCTCGTTGGCGTGCTCGGCGCCGTCGGCGAGGGTTGCCTGGCCGAGCGCCACCACACGGCAGAACGCGGCGGAGCGTTCCAGCGCGACGTCGAACTCGCCGTCGAACGCTCCGGACAGGATGGCATCGGCCATGCTCCGCATCTCGTCGGCGCCCGGCGGCTCGGCCGCGCCGGCCACCACGTTGGAAACCTGTGCAGTGTCCTTGCCCGCGCGGAAGTAGACTGAGATGCGCTCCGGGTCCTGCACGGTGGCGGCCCGCAAAGCGTAGAGGCGCCAGAGAGCGCCGGGGAGGGAGCGCGCGGGGCTCTCGGCCCACATCTCGGCAATCGCCTCCAGGCCCTGCTCATCCGCGAGCTTCACCAGCCGTTCGGTGACCAGGGGGTCGTCGCTGTCGCGGCCGTGCCGCACCAACGCCTGGGCGGCAAGGTGGGCAGCCTCCGAGACGCGGGCGGGATCAGCGCCGCCGGCGAACGGCTCGAAGTCCAGCGGCGCGAAGGGCTTGGGCTTGTGGTGCCGGTTGCTGCCGCCATAGTGGCTGGTGCCTGCTTGCTCGCTCATGCCCCCACGCTACTCCTGTGCTGTGGCGTTATCGAGCATCCGTACAGGCTGCATTGCCCGCGGAGGAAGGGCCATTTGGCCTTGGGGGAACGTCCGACGGCGGGGTCCCGGCCGGGTGCAAAGACGCCGGGACCATGGGTTAGAGTATTAACGTCCAGAAATGGATTGGGCCGGGACGGGCGGATACAGCGTGTCTGACCACCGGCAGGGGCCTTTAGCTCAGTTGGTAGAGCATCGGACTTTTAATCCGTGGGTCGTGGGTTCGAGCCCCACAGGGCCCACCCATCGTGAACCGGCGCGCATGGAGCGCGCCGGTTTTCTTGCCCTCACGGAAGTCCCTTACCGCACCCTTATCCTCAGCGGTAGCGTGCCCGGCAAACCCGGCGGGGCGCCGGAATCTAGCGGCTGAAGTGCGGGTTGGGTGCCCCGTCCGGCAGTCCGGCCAGGATGTCCTCGGCGACCAGCCGCACTTTGATGTTGCGGTGGCTTGAGGCTTTGGCCAGGATGGCGAATGCCTCCTGGTAGGAGCACCGGTTCTGCGCCATGATGACGCCGCAGGCCACGTTGATGGAGGTGCGGCTGTCCAGGGCTGAACGGAGGTCGACGGCGAGTGAGCGGGCGGCATGCATGCTGATCGCCATCTGGAGGCTCCTGGCAGCAAGGATAGCGAAGGAGCGTGCCTCCGCGATGACCTGGAGCGGAAAGGCTTTCTCATCCTGGGCAAAGAACGCCAGGGCCGCGCTCGCCTGGCCGGCCTCGCTGCCCAGTCCGACTCCTGCCGGGCCGGCGTCCATCCGGAGCCTCATTGCCAGCGCGCTGCCGAAACCTGCCACCTGCAGCTGGCGGGAGTACTGCTGCCACCGGAAGTCTCCGTTCCGCTGGAGCACTGCCACGGGGTGTCCGCCGGCCAGTACGTCCGCTACGGGCCCTTCCGCCGTTTCCTGCTCCCACTGCAGCAGGGCCACAACCTCGGCACTGGTGCCGGTGACGGCGGGGCTCCGCTTGTGCAGGCGCAGCACCACGCCGCAGCCGACGTCGGACCCGGCGGTCCGCACCACATGGTCCAAAGCGGCGGCCGCGAGCAGGTCCAGGGATGCGTCAAGCGTGTCCGCACCGGTCACCAGGTCAATCAGGATAGGGGGCGTGCCGGCGCGTGTGCGCTGCGGGCCGTCCTCTGCAGCCGGCTCAGCCGCGTAGGACGCGCGGCCCCTGCTGGCCTTGGTGGGTGTTAGAGGGCCGGCGACGGCTGGGGGAGAGTCCTTGGTCTCAAAGGACTCCTCGTCGCCGGCCCCGCTCACTACCCGGGTCCGCTGGACCGGGAAGCCTGAATTTGCGTGTGATGCGTGCATTGCCAGTCTCACACCCCCTAGTGAGCCAAGTACCGCGGGCCGAAACTGGTCTTGCCTCTGAGAAGAACTTATTGGCAGCGGGGGCTCCGGTGAATGCGTAGGCGGTACCTGTTTTTTTGAATAGGGGGTACTTGGAACCGCGCCCGCCGGGCCCGTCCAGTGTTGCCGCAGGTGGGCCCGCCAAGCGGCCGCGCGGCCAGCGCGCGCGGGCCGCGCCGCAGGCCCTGGGCGGGACCCTTGACTCACTCCACACCATCCCCAACAATGTTTTCTATAACGTTATAAAAACTAGGCAAGGATGTTTTCGTGACCCCCACAGAACAAGCAGCGGCCCCCAGTGCATCCATCACCATCGATCCCGCCTTCACCGTAGGACCGGTGCGCCGGCGCACCTTCGGAGCATTCGTGGAGCATCTGGGCCGGTGCGTCTACACCGGCATCTTCGAACCGGAGCACCCCGCGGCGGACGGGGACGGGTTCCGCACCGACGTGCTCGAGCTGACCCGCGAACTGGGCGTGTCAACCGTGAGGTATCCGGGCGGCAACTTCGTGTCCGGGTACCGCTGGGAGGACGGCGTGGGCCCCGTGGACCGCCGGCCGGTGCGCCTGGACCTGGCCTGGCACTCCACCGACCCGAACCTTGTGGGCGTTGACGAGTTTGCGAAGTGGTCCGCGAAGGCCGGCGTCGAACCGATGATGGCGGTCAACCTGGGCACCCGCGGCCTCCAGGAGGCCATTGACCTCCTGGAGTACTGCAACATCGACGGCGGCACCGCCCTCTCCGAGGAGCGCCGCGCCAACGGCGCGGACACCGGCTACGGCATCAGGATGTGGTGCCTGGGAAACGAGATGGACGGGCCCTGGCAGATCGGCCACAAGAACGCACTGGAATACGGCCGCCTCGCCGCCGACACGGCCCGCGCCATGCGGATGATCGACCCCGACCTGGAGCTCGTGGCCTGCGGCAGCTCCGGACCCACCATGGGAACTTTCGGTGAATGGGAACGCGTCGTGCTGTCCGAAACCTATGACCTGGTGGACCTGATCTCGGCCCACCAGTACTTCGAGGACTTCGGCGACCTGCAGGAGCACCTGGCCGCCGGACACAAGATGGAAGCCTTCATCCGGGACATCGTGAGCCACATCGACCACGTGAAGTCTGTCAGGAAATCCACCAGGCAGGTGAACATCTCCTTCGACGAATGGAACGTCTGGCACATGGGCCGCGACGAGTCCAAGGTGCCCACCGGCAAAGACTGGCCGGTGGCCCCGGTCCTGCTGGAGGACACCTACACGGTGGCGGACGCCGTCGTCGTCGGGGACCTGCTGATCACCCTGCTGCGCAACACCGACCGGGTCCACTCGGCCAGCCTGGCCCAGCTGGTGAACGTCATCGCCCCGATCATGACCGAGCCCGGCGGCCGCGCGTGGAAGCAGACCACGTTCCATCCCTTCGCCCTGACCTCCCGGTACGCGTCCGGCACCGTGCTGCAGCTCGCCGTCGAATCCCCGCTGGTCAGTGGTGGAAAGACGGCGGACTTTGCCGCGCTGTCCGCCGTCGCCACGTTCGATGCGGACAAGGGGGAGGCGGTGGTGTTCGCGGTGAACCGCTCGGCTGAGCAGGCGCTCACACTGGATGCCGCCGTGGCCGGTTTGGGCAATGTCCGCGTGGTGGAGGCGCTGACCTACGCCAACAAGGACCCGTACTGGCAGGCCACGGCGGACGACTCCACGTCCGTCCTGCCAGCCGGGAACGTCACGGTAAAGGTCGACGGCGGACGCCTCACCGCGGAGCTGCCGGCGGTGTCCTGGACCATGATCCGGCTGGCCGTCAACGCCTGACCGGGGATGGAGTGGCGGGCCGGGGGCGTCCTTATGACGACGGCGGCCGCAGGTGGGAGGATGGACGGCATGGAACTGCACATCACCGGGGATCCCGCCGCGGACAAATTGTTGAGTGAGGACGCCTTCGCCCTGCTGACCGGCATGCTGCTGGACCAGCAGGTGACGATGGAATCGGCCTTCGCGGGCCCTGAAAAGATCCGCACCCGGATCGGGTCCCTGGAGCCCGGGGCCATTGCCGCGCACGATCCCGCGGCCTTCGTGGAAGTGTTCAAGGAGCGGCCCGCCGTGCACCGCTTCCCCGGCTCCATGGCTGCCAGGGTGCAGGCCCTTGCCGCTGCCGTCCAGGATGAGTGGGGCGGGGACGCTGCCGCCATCTGGACCAAGGGTTCGCCGGACGGCGCCGAGGTGCTGCGCCGGCTCAAGGCCCTGCCCGGATTCGGCGACCAGAAAGCCAGAATCTTCCTGGCGCTGCTGGGCAAGCAGCGCGGCCTCGAAGCGCCGGGCTGGCGGGAAGCCGCCGGTCACTACGGCGAGGACGGCTGCTACCGCTCGGTCGCGGACATCGTTGATCCCGGCTCCCTGGCCAAGGTCCGCGCCAGCAAGCAGGCCGCGAAGGCTGCCGCGAAAGCGGGAAAAGAACGCTAAATGGCAGTCACCATGAACGACGTTGCGAGGGCGGCGGGCGTTTCGCTCAAAACGGTCTCCAACGTCCTGAACGACTACGAGTTCATCCGCCCCGCCACCAAGCAGCGGGTCCAGGACGCCATCGCCGAACTGGGCTACGAAGCCAACCTCACCGCGCGCAGCCTCCGCTCCGGCAAGACCTCCATGCTGGGGCTGGTCCTGTCAGACCTCTCTGCGCCCTACTATGCGGAGCTGGCGTCAAGGCTCATGAAGGCTGCCTCCCGCCACGGTTACCGCGTGTTGGTGGAGCAGTCCGACGCCGATTCTGCCGTGGAGCTCGGCACCCTGCAGGGGACGTTCCGGCAGCTTACGGACGGGCTTCTGTTCACGCCGCTGGCCATCGATGCTGACCAGATCGCCGCGCGGGCAGGCGGCAAGCCGCTGGTGATGCTGGGTGAGCACATCATGGACCCACGCTTCGACCTGGTCACCATGAAGAATGGGGAAGCCGCCGCCGCCCTTACCGCGCACCTGCTGGCAGCCGGCCGCCGTCGGATCGCCGTGGTCGGTGCCCGCCCGGATGAGTCTGACGGCAGTGCCGGGCTGCGCCTGAACGGGTACCGGAAGGCGCTGGAAGAGGCGGGCGTCCCGTTCGACGCCGGGCTGGTGGCTCCCGCGGAATGGCGCCGGGACGCCGGGGCCGCGGCCGTCGCGGGACTGATGGACGCCGGGGTGGAGTTTGACGCCGTCTTCGGCCTCAATGACGTGCTCGCGCTCGGCGCCATGCATGAGCTGCTGATCCGGGGCGTCAGGGTGCCCTCGGATGTGGCCGTTGCCGGGTTCGACGACATCGACGAGGCCCGGTTCGCCGCCCCGTCCCTGACCACTGTCTCCCCGGGCATGGACGAGATCGCGGAGCGTTCCATCGGCCTGCTGCTGGACCGGATCGCCGGCAGGGTGGCCGACCAGGAAGGCATCCATATGGCCGCGGGCTTCGAGCTGAAGATCCGGGAGTCGGCGCCCTAGTTTCCCTGCAGCCGCCCGGGGCGCCGGCGCGTTTTGTCCGCACGCCAGCGGGTACCTTTTCCGCACCGGCCCGCCTCCGCACCGGCCCAACGACGAAAGGTGCCCCCATGATTGCCCTCCTGGTCATCGACATGCAGAACGCCTTCTTCGAGGCACCCGAACTGGCGGCCCGGCAGGACACGGTGGTCCGTGAATGCAACCGGCTGATCGAGGGGTTCCAGGCTGCCGGGCACAAGACCCTCCTGGTCGGCACCGAACACGAGCGGGACAAGTCCACCTGGACCCTCAGCATGCTCGACGACGACCAGGGCTTCATCTTCCGGGGCAGCGGGCAGGCCCGGTCCGTACCGGGCCTCATGACCGGGGACCTGCCCCAGCTGAACAAGACTCGGGACAGCGCCTTTGTGGGCACCAACCTGCTGGCCCGGCTGCGGAACTGGGGTGCGGAGGAAGTGGTGCTCGCCGGCGTCTCAACCCACAACTGCATCGCCCAGACCGGCGCCGACGCTTTCGCGCACAACATCCGGGTCACCTACGCCAGGGACGCCATGGCCTCCGAGGCCGACCAGGACGCCGCCGACATGCTCCGCATCCTCTCCACCACCTACCGCCAGCCCGTCCAGTCCAGCGACGAAATCCTGGCCCGGCTGGGCGTTGCGAAGTAGCGTGGCATCCATGCTTTCCTGATACTCCGGAAACGTGGTGGAAACCTTCCCGGCTTACGCTGGTCGCACGCCCCGCCGTCGAAGGGAAACCCATGCATCTGATGCCGCGTGAGCAGGAAAAGCTCCTGATCGTGGTGGCCGCCGACCTCGCCCGCCGCCGCCAGGCCCGCGGCCTCAAACTCAACTACCCCGAGGCCGTGGCCATCATCAGCTACGAGCTGATCGAAGGCGCCAGGGACGGCCGCAGCGTGGCTGACCTGATGAGCTTCGGCACCACGCTGCTTACCCGCGAAGACGTGATGGAAGGCGTGCCGGAGATGGTCCACGACGTCCAGATCGAGGCGACCTTCCCCGACGGCACCAAGCTCGTCACCGTCCACAACCCCATCCGCTAAGGAGCGCCGCCATGATCCCAGGAGAGTACGTCCTCCGGCCGGAACCCGTGACGGCCAACGCCGGGAGGGAAGCGATCGAGGTTGCCGTGACCAACACCGGCGACCGGCCCGTGCAGGTCGGTTCGCACTTCCACTTCGCCGAGGCCAACGCTGCTCTGGACTTTGACCGGGAAGCCGCGTACGGCAGGCGCCTGGACATCCCCGCAGGAACGGCTGCCCGGTTCGAGCCCGGGGACTCGCGGACCGTCCGGCTCATCGAACTCGCCGGGCGCCGCGAGGTCTTCGGGCTCAGCAACGCCGTCAACGGAAGGCTCGACGGCGGCCCCCGCCCCGGCGGGTCCGTCACGGAAGGGGGCGGCAAGTGAGTTTCGAGATTCCCCGCCGGCAGTACGCGGACCTCTACGGCCCAACCACCGGCGACAAGATCCGGCTGGCAGACACCGACCTGTTCCTCGAGATCGAGCAGGACCTCACCGTCTACGGCGAGGAGGTGGTGTTCGGCGGCGGCAAGGTGATCCGCGACGGCATGGGCCAGAACGGCCAGGCCACCCGGGATGGTGTTGGTTCCGATGACGGTGTGCCGGACACCGTCATCACCAACGCCGTGATCCTTGACTACACCGGCATCTACAAGGCCGACATCGCCCTCAAGGACGGGCACATCGTCACAATCGGCAAGGCCGGAAACCCGCAGATCACCGACGGCGTGGACATCGTCATCGGCGCCAGCACCGAGATCATCGCCGGGGAACGGAAGATCCTCACCGCCGGCGGGGTGGACACCCACATCCACTTCATCTCCCCGGACCAGGTGGCCACCGCCCTCGCCAGCGGCGTGACCACCATGATCGGCGGCGGCACCGGCCCGGCCGAAGGCACCAAAGCCACCACGGTGACCCCCGGGAAGTGGCACATCCAGCGGATGCTGCAGGCGGCCGAGGCGTTCCCCATGAACATCGGCCTGTTCGGCAAAGGGCACGCGTCCGCCGTCGAACCCCTCGCCGAGCAGATCCGCGCAGGTGCCATCGGGCTCAAGGTGCACGAGGACTGGGGGTCCACCACCTCCTCGATCGACACGTCGCTGACGGTGGCTGATGAGTACGACGTGCAGGTGGCCATCCACACCGACACCCTCAACGAGTGCGGGTTCGTGGAGGACACCATCCGGGCCATCAATGGCCGCGTCATCCATACGTTCCACACCGAGGGCGCCGGCGGCGGGCACGCGCCGGACATCATCAAAATTGCCGGCATGCCCAACGTCCTGCCCGCCTCCACCAACCCCACCCTGCCCTACACGCGCAACACCATCGAAGAGCACCTGGACATGCTCATGGTGTGCCACCACCTCAACCCGGACATCCCCGAGGACGTGGCCTTCGCCGATTCCCGCATCCGGGCCGAAACCATCGCGGCCGAGGACGTCCTGCAGGACCTGGGCATTTTCTCCATCACCTCCTCCGACTCCCAGGCCATGGGCCGGGTGGGTGAAGTCATCACCCGCACCTGGCAGGTGGCGGACAAGATGAAGAAGCAGCGCGGGGTTCTGGAAGACAACGACGGCGGGGCGCACGGCAGTGCGGGCAGCGACAACTTCCGGCTCAAGCGGTACGTGGCCAAGTACACCGTGAACCCCGCCATAGCCCAGGGCATCGCCGACTCTGTCGGGTCCGTGGAGGTGGGCAGGTTCGCCGACCTGGTCCTCTGGGATCCCGCGTTCTTCGGCGTCAAACCGGAGCTCGTGCTCAAGGGCGGCCAGATCGCCTACGCCCTGATGGGGGACGCCAACGCCTCCATCCCCACACCGCAGCCGCGGACCATGCGCCCGATGTTCGCCACCTTCGGCAAGGCCGTGCACCAGTCCTCAATCACCTTCCTGTCCAAGGCCGCAATCGAGGCCGGCGTGCCTGAAGAACTCGGGCTCGAGAAGGTCATCCGCCCCGTCTCCGGCATCCGGCACCTCACGAAAGCCGACCTCAAGTACAACGACGCGACGCCGGACATCCAAGTGGACCCGGAAACGTACCAGGTGACGGTCGACGGCGAAGACGTCACCTGCGAGCCCTCCGACGTGCTGCCCATTGCACAGCGCTACTTCTTGTTCTAGAAACCCGGAGAAACACGTGATCATCGACAAAATCCTCGGCAACCTGCATGACCTGCCGGACACCGACCTCGCCGCGTACGCCGGCCTGCACCGCGAAAAGGTGGTGCTGCCCAGCGCCTCCCTGGTCAAACGCATCCAGCGGGCGACCACCGACCACGGCAAGGAGATCGGCATCCGGCTCCCCTCCGGCTCCGGCGACCTCCGCGACGGCGACATCCTCCACGTTGCCGACACCAACATGATCGTGGTGTCCGTGCTGCCCACCGACGTCCTCGTCATCGCGCCCCGGACCATCCACGAAATGGGCGTCACCGCACACTCGCTCGGGAACCGGCACCTCCAGGCACAGTTCTTCGACGCGTCCTCGGAATATGAAGCCGACGTCATGGTGTGCGCCTACGACCACACCGTCGAGGACTACCTCCGCCACAACTCCGTGCCCTACACCCGCCAGGAACGCGTCATGCCTGTGCCTTTCCGCCATGCTGAACATAGTCACTGACTCATCGCCTTCGGCTCCTTCGGCTTGGTATGGCGCGGGGGCTTCGGCGGGTGATAGGGGCCGTGCCCGCTTCGCGGTGCCCGCCACGCCGCGGCCCCTATCACCCGCCTCCGCCGAGTTGGGCGCGCACGTCACCTGGGGAGCCGGGTTATGAGTTACCAGCTTGCCCTTCAGCAGCTCACTGACTCTGCGCTTCCTACTGGGGCTTTTGCGCACTCTTTTGGGTTTGAGACGTACATCGAACGGGAGCTCGTTTTTGATGAAGGGTCTTTCGGAATCTGGCTCGGCGCGTTTGTTTCGCAGTCCTTGACCTATTCGGATGGTCTTGCGATTCGTCTCCTGTATGAGGGGGTTGGTCTGGGGGAGCTGGACTCTTTGCTGTCCGCTTCGCTTTTGCCGCGGCAGGTTCGGGAGGCCTCCCTCAAAATGGGGTCGCGGCTGCTCGAGATTGGGACTGAGGTGTTTCCCTCACCTGCGCTCGACCTGTACCGGGACCTGGTGGCCACCGGCCGGGCCGCCGGGCACCAGCCGCTGGCGTTCGCCGTCGTCGCCCGCTCCCTCGGCGTGCCGCTGCAGGAGGCACTCGCCGCCTACCTCTTCGCCACCGTCACATCCCTCACGCAGAACGCCGTCCGGGCCATCCCCCTCGGCCAGAACGCCGGGCAGCGGGTACTGCGGAAAGCGCACGACGACGTCGCTGCCGCCATCGAGGCGATCGCGCACCTCACGCCGGACGACTTCGGCGCCGTCAGCCCCGGACTGGAAATTTCGCAAATGCGGCACGAACGCCAGCGTGCCCGGATGTTCATGAGCTGACCGTGCTCTGTTGTTTCTTAGGAGGAAACCATGGCTGAACCCATCAAAATCGGCATCGGCGGGCCCGTCGGCGCCGGCAAAACCCAGCTCGTGGAGCGGCTCACCCGGCACATGAGCGGCGACATCTCCATGGCTGCCATCACCAACGACATCTACACCATTGAGGACGCCAAAATTCTCGCCGCCAACGGCATCCTCCCCGTAGACCGGATCATCGGCGTCGAAACCGGCGGCTGCCCGCACACCGCCATCCGCGAAGACACCTCCATGAACACCGCCGCCATCGAGGAACTCAAAGCCCGGCACCCCGACCTGCAGGTCATCTTCGTCGAGTCCGGCGGCGACAACCTCTCCGCCACCTTCAGCCCCGAACTCGTCGACTTCTCCATCTACATCATCGACGTGGCCCAGGGCGAGAAGATCCCCCGCAAAGCCGGCCAGGGCATGATCAAGTCCGACCTCTTCATCATCAACAAAACCGACCTCGCACCCCACGTTGGCGCGGACCTGTCAGTCATGGAACGGGACTCCAAGGAATTCCGCGGCAACAAGCCCTTCTGCTTCACCAACCTCAAAACCGACGACGGGCTCGACAAGGTCATCGAGTGGATCCGGCACGACGTCCTGATGCTTGATTTGGCATGAGCACGACGGCGGGAGCGGCCCCGGCGGCTTCACCGGATGTAAGGGGCCGTGCCCGCTCCGCGGTGCCCGCCACGCCGCGGCCCCTTACATCCGGCTCCGCCGCCTCAGCGGGTGCGTCACCGATGGGGCGGCTTGAGCTTGGCATTAGTTTGCGGGGCGGGCGGTCAGTCGCCTCGCGCCAGTTCCATGAGGGGGCTCTTCGGGTTATGCGGCCTCACTACCTCGATGACTCTGGGCAGGTTTGTTATGTCGTCGTGAATCCTGGCGGGGCTTATCTGGGGGCGGATCTCTTTTTGCTGGATGTGGAGGTCGGCGACTCTGCTTCGCTGCTGCTGACGACGCAGTCCGCTACCAAGGTTTATCGGACTCCCGGGTCTTTTGCCGAGCAGCGGATGGCTGTGCGGCTGGGGGAGGGGGCCCGGCTGGAGCTGATGCCGGACCAGCTCATCGCTTATCGCGAGGCCCGCTACCGGCAGCGGACCTCTGTGACGTTGCGGGCTTCGTCGACGCTGGTCATGGCCGAGGTGGTGACGCCGGGCTGGTCACCGGACGGTGCCTCGTTCCGGTACGAGGAAGTCCGGCTGCGCAATGAAATCCATGTCGAAACGGACCACGGCACGCAACTGTTGGCGCTCGACAACCTGCTGATCCGGCCGCCAATGGGCGATGTCACCGGCCTCGGGTTCATGGAGGGCTACAGCCACCTGGGATCGCTGGTGGTGGTGGATGCGAGGGTGGACCAGGCGCTCGCCGACGACCTGCACCAGCAGGCGGCCGGCCGGAACGCGCTGACCGGCATCTCGCTCACCCGCACCGTCGGAGGAACCACCGGCCTGGTGCTGCGCTCGTTGTCCAACAGCACCGGCGAACTGAACCGCCTGCTCGGCGCCTGCGCCAACCTCCTCCGGCAACGTTGGCACGGCCAGGGGCCACTAAACCTGAGGAAGCACTGATGACGGCCCTGGCGAACATCGCCACCCTCTACCGGGACCGGGAAGCATTGCCGCTCCGGACCCGGGTGTTCTTCACCTTCGGTGCCGTGGCTGCCCTGCATGCCGCCGCCGTCGTCCTTCTCCTCGCCGGAAACGCGGCGGCCGAAAACCCGCAGGCGCTCACCTGGGGCCTGGTCTTCACCGCCTATCTGGCCGGGGTGAAGCACAGCTACGACTGGGACCACCTGGCCGCGATCGACAACTCCACCCGCAAGTTCGTGGCGCAACGCCAGCACCCGGTGAGCGTGGGCTTCGCCTTCAGCCTGGGCCACAGTTCGGTGGTTACCTTGGCCGGTGTCCTGGTGATCGCCGGCGCAACCATGGTGGGCGAGTTCATGGAGGACGGTTCAGCCGGGAACCTTGTGCTGGGGCTCATTGGCAGCGGTGTTTCGGGCCTGTTCCTGCTGGCCATGGGCCTGTTCAACGGCTCGGCGTTCGCCCGCTCGGCCCGGGCCTACCGCCGCGTCCGGAAGGGTGCCGCCGTCGACCCCCGTGAACTTGAGCCGCAGGGCATGGTGGCCCGGCTTCTCGCCAAGCCGCTGTCCAGGGTGCGGCGGCCGCGGAACATCTATGTGATCGGCTTCCTGTTCGGGCTGGGATTCGACACCGCCACGACCATCGGGCTGCTGATGATGACGACGGCGGCCTCGTTGGCCGGGGTGCCCCCGTTCACCCTTCTTGCGCTGCCGCTGGCGTTCGCCGCCGCGATGACAATGTGCGATTCGCTCAACGGCCTGGCGATGATGCGGATGTACCGTTCCGCGCTGGACGATCCGCAGCGACGCGTTGGCTTCAACGCCCTGGTCACCGGCATCTCCGCCGTCTCGGCACTGTTCATCGCCGCGATCACGCTGGGCGGATTCTTCAACGCAGCGTTCGGCCTGCACGACCCCCTGACGCTGTGGTTCGCGTCGATCGACCTGGGCGACGCCGGGCTCCTGCTCGTGGCGCTGCTGCTGGCAGTGTGGGGCGTGGCCGAGCTGAGAGGCCGGCTGCGCAGGACGGGCGCCCTAGGTTCTGCGTGATCCGAGGTTCTGCGTAATCGCCTTTGATGCGGTGATGAGCAGCTGTCCGATTGAATCTGTTCGGTTGATGATTCGTGAGGTGGGCGCGGAGACATTCAGCACGCCTGCGATGTGGCCCATGCGATCGCGGACCGGGGTGCCAACGGACGTGAGCCCGATTTCAACTTCTTCGGATGCGATGGAGTAGCCCCTGGCGCGCTCGAGGTGAACCCTTTGCAGGAGCGCAGCGACGTTCTTTGGCGCACCGGGGGCCGAGGTGGGCATGTCCAGGTCCCCAACGGTGAGTGTTTCGATGTGGTCGTCGTCGAAGTCGAACATCAGTGCCCGCCCTGATGCGGTGCAGTGCATGGGTGACCTGCGCCCCACCCAGCCGCCGGCCTGGAGGGATTGCTGGGATTCTTCACGGAGGACCGTGAGCGATCGGTTGCCTTCCTGGACTGAAAGCAGGGCCACTTCGCCGGTTTTGGCCACCAGGGCCTGCAGCGCGGGCCGACTGGCAAGGACCAACGGGTAGTTGCCTGCGCCGGTGGACAAAATCCGGAGGTTCCATCCCAACCTATAAGTACGCCGGTCTGGGTCCTGTTCGACAAGTCCGCTTCGCGCGAGTGCCTTCAGCATCCGGGAAACCTGGCTGCGTTCTTTGCCCACCGCCCGGGCAAGTTCGCTGACCGAGTGTTCCCCTCCGGCTTGTCCCGGGTTTTCGAACGCCAGCAGCAGCGCGGCAACCCGTTCCGCGGCACTATCGCCCATCATGCACTCCCTGGTTTGTTGTTGTGACAGCAACTGACTTTCTTAAATAGAATGGCTTTGCCGAGCGAAAAAGCAAAGTGGTGTTGCTTCTGCAGCAACACGCTTTCCTGAACCCTGTTTCGTGGCCGTACCTTCGATGCATTGTGGTACGCATCACGTGAAAGGTTTAGAAATGACGGTCCTTCAGACAGAGACGTCCAGCGGCCAGGTTTTGTACGGTAAGCAGTCAAAACTCGCCGTCAGTAACTTCGGTATCCCCGGCCGCACAGTGGCCGATGTGCCCGCCTTCGTGCGGAATTACGCACGGGTGAAAGCGGCAGCGGCACGGTCCAATGCCAAGCTCGGAGTCCTCCCACTTTCCATTACAGAGGCGATTGAAGCTGCGTGTGGTGAGATCATCTCGGGTGAGCATGCAGCGCAGTTCCCCACCGCTCTCGTTCTGGGCGGTGGCGGGACCACGACGAACATGAACTTCAACGAGGTCATCGCTGCACGGGCTTCACAAATCGCTGGTGAGCCTGTCCACCCGAACGATCATGTCAATGCATCGCAGTCGACCAACGACACCTACCCGACGGCCATGGCACTGACTATCGGAGAGCTTTCCGAGGGTCCGCTCGATGCACTTGCTGCTCTCGCCGAGGCATTCGAAGCGAAAGCGGCCGAGTACGAGACCACACAGCGGCTGGGCCGCACCTGCCTTCAGGACGCCGTCGTTCTGACGGTGGGACAGACGCACCGGTCCCATGCCGCAGCCATCCGCCGGGTGGCCGAAGGGCTGCGCGCAGCAACAGCTGAGCTCGATACGATTCCGATCGGCGCGACGGTCTTGGGAACCGGAATCGGCGCACCCGAGGGCTACCGCGAGCTCTGTGTGCAGGAGCTCAGCGACGCCACGGGACGGGAGCTGACTGGATCAGAGGACCTCGTCGATGCCCTGGCACACCTCGACCCGTACGCCGCCATCGCCTCGGCCGGCGCCCGCGCGGCGATTACCATGGCAAAAATCGCTGCCGACCTGCGGTTCCTGTCCTCCGGCCCGGGGGGAGGAATCAGTGAAGTCACCCTCCCGGCAGTCCAGGCCGGATCTTCGATCATGCCCGGCAAGATCAACCCGGTCATCCCGGAATTCGTCATGCAGCTCAGCTACCGCATCCGGGGAGCAGCCCACACCGTCGAGTGCGCCGTCGCCGCCGGCGAACTGGAGCTCAACATCATGGAACCAGTCATCGTCGACTCCATCCTGAACATCTTCGACGACCTCACCACCAGCGCGACTACCTTCGCACGCAGGTGCATCAAGGACCTGACCTGGGACGGCCGCCGGCTCCACGAAAACATCAATGCAGGCTTTGACCGGTGGGTCATCATGGCAGCCGAACAGGGCTACGACGCCACAACCCAGGAAGTAAAGAACGTTCGCACAGCCGGAATGGAGGCAACCCGATGAGCACCCAACAGATCGCCTACGAAGACGCCCCTCTCAACCGCTTCCACATCCGCGTCGCCGTTGCAGGCACCGGTGGACAGTTCAGTGACGGGTTCGTCCTCGGCATCGTCGGTATCGTCCTGGCCTCGGCCACCGCAGCCCTGCACCTGACCCCGCTGTGGATTGGACTGCTGGGCGCAGCTACCCTGGCCGGGCTCTTCCTGGGAGCCATTGTCACAGGGCCCATCGCCGACAGGATCGGCCGCCGCCGGATCTTCGGCTGGGACATGCTGGCCTTTGGCATCCTGTCAGCGATCCAGTTCTTCGTTCAGGAACCCTGGCAGCTGTTTGTCCTCCGGCTCCTCCTGGGCATCGCCCTCGGCGCGGACTACGTGGTCAGTAAATCCTTGGTCACCGAACATTCTCCACGGCACTTCCGCGGGCGGCTCATGAGCTTCCTTGCCGTCGCCTGGGCGCTCGGATACGTCGTCGCCTACCTTGTGGGCTTCCTGCTCTCCGAAATCGGCCCGGACGCCTGGCGCTGGATGCTCCTGGTCAGCGCCGCACCTGCGCTCATCGTCTTCGGATTCCGCCTCGGAGTCCCCGAGTCGCCACTGTGGCTGACCCAGCATGGCCGCCTCCAGGAAGCAGCGAACGTTGTCCGACGCCACGTCGGCAAGAATGTGGCTCCTCCTCCCACAGGTTCGGTGAAGAGGTCCGGAGGGTTCGCTGTTCTGTTCTCGGCCAAGTACCGGAAACGGACCATGGTCGGCGCCGTCTTCTACGTCTGCCAGGTCATCCCCTACTTCGCCCTGGGAACCTTCGCGCCCCAGGTCATGGAAGCCCTCGGCGTATCCGGAAAACTCGCAGCGGGCGCCGCCTACAACGTGTTCCTGCTCGTCGGAGCCATCGTCGGCATGCTGATTATTGACAGGATCTCCCGCAGAGCCTTCCTGATCGGCAGCTTCATCCTCGGCGCGGCGCTGCTGGCCGGCCTGGTCATGTTCGCCTCCGTCAGCCCGGTCCTGGCTGTCATCCTGTTCGCGTCCTTCGCCCTGGTCCTGTCCGCGGCGGCCAACCTCGAATTCGCCTACCCGCCCGAGCTGTTTCCCACCGAACTGCGCGCCTCCGGCGTCGGCGTCGCCACCGCATCAAGCCGTCTCGGATCCGCAGGAAGCACCTTCCTTCTCCCCGTCGTGGTTGCAGGGGCCGGCATCAACACCGCCCTGACGGCCTGCGTCGCCGTCCTCGTCATCGGCGCCTTCGTCTGCTGGCGCTGGGCACCTGAAACACGCACCGAATCACTCGCAGCAGTTGACGAGGAAATCAAGACGCCGGAACACGCCGACCACCACCAGGCCACGGTGAACTAACCCACGGCCCCTCACAGAACGACACGCGGAGAGGCAGAACCAGCGGTGCACGCGGTTCTGCCTCCCCGGTGTTTGGGATCTGACGACGGGCCGCAGCACCGAAGCCCTGCTCCGGCAGAAGCCCCAACAGCAGGCGGGCATCCTTGTCACGCGCCACGAACCTGGCCGCTACACGCTCGAGCCGAGCGGGACTGTGCCCTTCGGTTGTGGGCCACCGAGCGTTGCCCGGGGAACTTCGTTGATGGCTTGTGGCAACCGGCGGGGAATCAGCCGAAGACGGCAACAGGTGGGCCGAAGAGGGTTACGTCCGGCTCGATTCCCAGGCCGGGTCCCTCCGGGAGGCGGATGTGGCCGTCCTTAACACTGATGCCGCCGTTTGGGTCGTAGTGGCCGGAGATGTACGGCTGGGCAATCCAAACGCCTTCATTGAGCGCCGGGAGTACGGTCGCTCCGAGGTGGGCGCAGGCTGCGGCGATAATGTCTCCGCCCCAGGAGTCGTCGCTGGTGTGTGGTGTCGAGTAGGCCTCGCACACATCACGTACTACCCGCGCTGGGTGGAGACCCCCAACGCGCGTTACTTTCATCCCCAGCCCGTCGCAGTTGCCGTTGGCGACCGCGCCGACGGCCTTAGTGAGGTCGGTGGTGATCTCGTCAAGGTAAATTGCGTGGTTCGTCCGCCCGCGCAGCGAGAGCACTTCGTCGATCGTGTTGCCGGGTTGCTCGATGATAAAGGGGACATCAGGGCATTCGCGGCTGAGCCGCAGCGCATCGCGCACGGTGAGGCCGCGGTTGGCGTCTACCGCGAGGCTGACGCCCAGGCTTCCCACGCGCTCCCAGACTTTGCGTACCGTCTCTATGTCGAGGTCGATGGGGCGGCCTCCAACCTTGAGCTGCAGTCGCGGGTAGCCCTCGGCGACCTTTGCGGCGGCGCGTGCTGCAACGATGTCCGGTTCGTCGACAGCCAGTGCGTAGTAGGACGGGATCAGTTCGGTCTCCGCTCCGCCGAGCAGGTCCGCGACGCGGACGCCGTAGTGCTTGCCGGTCACGTCATGCGCGGCAATGTCGATGGCAGCTTTGGCGTACCGATGTCCCGCTAGCAGTCCGTCCATGCGGCGGTGGAGCAGCACGATGTTCGTCGGATCCTGGCCGATCAGTCCTGCCGCCATTTCGGCGAGGGCGGCGCGATTGCCTGCGGCGTGGGTCTGCTCATAGATGGGACCGACGGGACAGGCCTCGCCCCAGCCGCTGAGGCCGGTGTCGGTTGTGATACGCACCAGGGTGGTGTCGAGTGAGAAGATTTCGCCGTGGGACATTCGGTACGGGCCGTTGCTTACCGGCAGCTCGTAGGCGTAAATCGCGACCTCAGTGATCTTCATGAGTGGGCTCCCTTTATATCAACTGTTGGATGTGGCTCCCGCCGTCTTACTGCACCACGTGCCGCATCTGGCCGACGCCCTGGACCCAGGTGACCAGCTCGTCGCCGGATTTCAGGAAGCGCCGCGGCGTCCGGCCCACCCCGACGCCGGGCGGCGTTCCGGTGAAGATCACGTCGCCGGGAAGCAGCGGAGTCACCTGCGAGAGCCGCGCGATGATCTCCGGCACGGAGAACACCATGTCCGACGTATTGCCCTTCTGGACCTGCTCGCCGTTGATGGAACAGCCAAGCTCGATCCCGTCGGGATCCTCAAACTCATCCGGTGTCACCAGCAGGGGGCCGATGGGCCCGAAGCCGGGGAAGGACTTCGCCAGGCTGTACTGCGGCGCGGGTCCGGACGACTGGAGTGTGCGCTCGGAAAGGTCCTGCCCCGCGGACACGCCAGCTACGTGGTTCCAGGCATTGTCCGGCGGGATGCTGGAGCCGCCCTTGCCAATGACGACGACGAGTTCCACCTCCCAGTCCACGGTGCCGGCCGGGAGGGCAATGCTGCCGTGCGGTCCCGTCAGGGAACTGGGGAACTTGGTGAACACCGTGAGGTCCTCCGGCACGGCAATACCGGCCTCCGCGGCGTGGGCCGCGTAGTTCAGTCCGATGGCGAACACCTGACGGGGTGCCGGCACGGGATTTCCAAAGGACGACGGCGGCACGTCGGCCAGCGGGGTCCCGCTCCACTGTTCCAGCGTGTAGGCAACGCTGCGGAGCTCTGGCCAGCGCTCGTAGCAGTCCTGGATCCGGGGGCTGAAGTGGCCTCCCGTTTCCATCGATACGTCGATGATGTGGTCATCGGGTGTGACGAGGTGGAGGCGTCCGGAGATGTTGGCCAGCCGCATGGTCAGGCGACGTCGAACTCGACCGTGCCCCAGCCTTCGAACGTTCCGGACCAGCGGCCGGGTTCGTCCATGGGAACGGCCTGGAGGCAGCTGCCGGGGAGGATGACCTGGCCGGCTTCGAACTCCACGTCGTAGTCGGCCAGGCGGTTGACCAGCCAGGCGACGGCGGCGAGCGGGTTTCCGAGGATATGTCCGGTGGTGCCGGAGATGACCTCGCGGTGGTTGAAGGTCAGCACGCCCCGGGTGTCGCGCAGGTTCAGGTCGGTGACTTTCCGCGGCGTGCCGCCGAGGATCACGGCCCCGGTGGAACCATTGTCAGCCAGCGTGTCCGGCAGGCCGATGGCCCAGTCCTTGACGCGGGAGTCGATGATTTCGATGGCGGGCAGGGCGTAGTCGATGGCGTTGATGACGTCCGCGATGGTCGTGTTCCGGCCGCCCAGGCGCGAGCGGAGCACGAACGCGGGCTCCAGCTCCACGTAGGGTGCAATGAAGTTGTCCCGCTGCAGCGTGGTGCCTTCGAACTCGAAGATGCCCGCGAGCAGGTGGCCGTAGTCCGGCTGGTCCAGGCCAAAGGCGTCCTGCATGACCTTGGCGATGTTGCCGAGCTTGTAGCCCACCAGCCGGTCACCGCCGGCGACGGCGTGCTCAACGTTGATCTTCTGGACCTGGAAGGCGGCGTCGGCGTCCAGGGCAGGCCAGGTTTCTGTGGGGGCGGAGACGGGCTGGCCCTGCAGCCGGGCGGTGCGGAGTGTGCCGGCGACGTCTTCGAGCGTGATGGCGGACATGGTTCTCTCACATTTCAATGGTTGGGGTCCGGCCCCGGGCGACTCGTTGCGGGAGGCGTGCCCGGGGCCGGAAGATGGGGAGGTTTGCAGACGGCCTAGTTGTGTTCCGGCTTGCCGTCGATGAGGCGGTTGACGTTCCAGGGGTTGGCGTCCTGCAGGGGTGCCGGGCGCAGCTGCTCCGGGAAGTTCTGGTAGGCCACCGGGCGGAGGAACCGCTCGATCGCCAAGGTGCCAACGGACGTTGTCTTGGAGTCGGAGGTGGCGGGGTAGGGGCCGCCATGGACCATGGCGTGGCCGACTTCCACTCCTGTGGGCCAGCCGTTGATGATGATCCGTCCCACTTTGCGTTCCAATGCGGGGATGAGGGGAGCGGCGTCGGCGTAGTCGGCCTCGGTGAGATGCAGGGACGCGGTCAGCTGCCCGTCGAGCTTGCCGGTGGCTTCGACGAGGTCCTCGATGCCCTTGTACCGGACCACCAGGGACGCTGCGCCGAAGATTTCCTCGTGCAGGACCGGATTGGACGTAAAGGCGTCCAGTTCGGAGCTGAAGACGGCGGAGGCGGGCGCGTTCTCGCCCTGTCCCTTCCGGCCGCGGCCCAGCAGTTCGACGTCGGCGGCGGCCTCGAGTGCGTCGTGGCCGTGCTGCCAGGCGGAAGCGATGCCGCCGCTGAGCATGGTCTGCCCGGACAGGGGAGTGATTTCACCGGTGACGGCGGCGGCGAACCGGTCGCCTGCTTCGCCGGCGGGGACGAACACCAGGCCGGGGGAGGTGCAGAGCTGGCCGGAGCTGCCCGTCACGGAGGCGACGTACTGCTTTGCCAGCGTCTCCGTCGTTTCCTTGCCGCCTTCAAGGGCGCCGGGAAACACGTAGACCGGGTTGATGGAGGACATCTCGGCGTACACCGGAATGGGCTCGGGGCGTACTGCGGCGGTCCGCATCAAAGCGGTACCGCCGGCGCGGGAGCCGGTGAAGCCGACGGCCTTGATGGCGGGGTCGGCGACAAGGGCCTGGCCGATGCTGGCACCGGATCCATAGACCAGGGAGAACACGCCCGGGTGCAGGCCCAGGTCGTTGACCGCCTTGACGATGGCCTGGCCAACGAGCTCGGCGGTGCCGGGGTGGGCGTTGTGGGCCTTGACGACGACGGGGCAGCCGGCAGCGAAGGCGGAGGCGGTGTCGCCGCCGGCCACCGAGAAGGCGAGCGGGAAGTTGCTGGCGCCGAAGACGGCCACCGGGCCCAAGGGGATCTGGCGTTGGCGGATGTCGGCGCGGGGCAGCGGTGCCCGGTCGGGGATGGCGGGGTCGATGCGGACGCCGCGGAAGTCGCCCTCGCGCACCACGTTGGCGAACAGGCGCAGCTGGCCGACGGTGCGGGCCCGTTCGCCGCGGAGCCGGTCCAGGCCGAGGCCGGTTTCGGTGGCGGCCCGTTCGATAAGTTCGTCACCGATGGCGTCGATGTTTTCGGCGATGGCGTCCAGGAACCGGGCGTGTTGCTCCGGGTCAAGGGCGCTGAAGGAATTGAATGCGTCAGCTGCGGCCTCGGTGGCCGTCCGGAGCTGGTCTTCGCCGATCAGCGAGTAGGCCGGCTCCAGCTTTTCGTTGCTTGCGGGGTTGATCCCGTGCGTGGTGCCGCTGGTTCCGGGGGTGGCTTCCCCGGCGATCAGGGAGTGTCCGTGAAGTGTCATGAGGTGCCCTCCTGGGCAGTAGAAAACAGTGAAAGGAGTCGAAAGGCCCCGGTCAGGCGTTGCCCGGCCCCAGGTGCCAGATGCCGAGCGCAGACAGCAGCTCGCGGGGGTCCCAGACCACCCACTCCTCTGCCAGCTTGTCGCCGTCGAAACGGAGGAAGGAGGCGCCGGAAACGGTGATGGTGCGGCCCGTGGCGGGGACGTCCATGAACTCGCCCTGGTGGGTGCCCTTGGTCTGCCAGTGGATCGCGGCCGTGGAGCCGTCCTCCAGGATGTGCAGGATTTCGGTGGTGGTGTCCGGGAAGGCGGCGTGGGTGGCTTCGATGGTCTTGCGCAGCGTGGCGTAATCTTCGCTGCCGGACTTGGACCGGCGGACGTAGTCCGGGGCGAGCATCTGCTCGAAGGCGGTCAGGTCGCCGTCGCCCCAGGCCTTGTTCCAGGCCTCGAGGATGGTCTGCTGGCGGGTCATGAGGCGCTCCTTGCCGGTACGGGTTCAACGGGGACGGTCTGCGGGGCCGCGGGGGCGGCGGCTTCGGGAGCCGGCACCTCGATGGGCAGGTACTGGCCGAACTTGCCGGCCCGGAAGAGCAAAGCTTCGCCTGAGCCTTCCGCCATGTTGGTGACGGCGCCGACCACCATGTAGTGGTCGCCGACCACCACTTCCGCGGTGACCTGGCAGTCGATGTAGGCGGTGGCGCCTTCGAGGTGGGGGGTGCCGAGGGGGCCGGGGGCGCAGGGCAGCCCTTCGAACTTCTGCGGCCCCTTGCGGGAGAGCGACTTGCAGATGGTGACCTGGTCGTCGGAGAGGATGTTGGCGGTGAACTTCTGCAGCTTGCGCAGTTTGGGCCAGCTGGAGGAGGACTTGTCCACGCAGAACATGACGAGGGGCGGGTCGAGCGAGAGCGACTGGAAGGTGCCGACCACCAGGCCGAGCTTCTCGTCGTCGTCATTGATGCCCGTGATGGCGGTGACGCCGGTGGGCAGCTTGCCCAGGATCTGGCGGTAGTAGGCGGGGGTGATGTCAGCAGTGGTTTCTGCCGGAGCGGGGGTGATATCCATATCAATCTTCCTTGATCGAGGAGGAGTGGTTTCAGGCGGCTTCGCGGAAGCTTCCGAAGCGGCCGCCGTGGAAGATGAGCGGGGCGGAAGCCCCCTCAGCGGGCGTCATGTCCAGCACGCTGGCGATGACGACGACGTGGTCCCCGGCCGTGAACTGCTGTTCAACGCGGCAGTCGAACCAGGCAAGGGAGCCGTGCAGGTGCGGGGTGCCCCAGTCCGATTCGGACCAGCTGACGGAACTGAGCTTGTCCCCGCCCTTGGCGGACAGGGCGCGGCAGACCTGCTGCTGGTCCTCGGCGAGCAGGCTGATGCTGAAGGTTCCTGCTTCGGAGATCTTCGGCCAGCTCGTGGAGGAGTGCATCACGCTGAACGTCACGAGTGCCGGTTCCATGGACAGGGAGGCGAACGTTCCCACGATCATGCCGTTCTGGACGCCGGCCGCCGGGTCGGTGGAGCATACGGCAGCGACGCCGGTGGGCAGGTGCCGCATGACGGCCCGGTAGGTGTCGGAGTCGATGGTGCGGGGAGCGAGTGCGGTGGCGGTCACGACAGTTCCTTCCCTTCTGCAGCAAGCTCTGCGTGGATGGTGCGGCCGGCGCGGAGGCCGGATTCGATGGCGCCGTCGAAGAAGCCGGCCCAGATGTTGGCGATGTCGCCGCTGGCGAAGTGCAGGGCGCCTTCGCTGGCCTGCTGCGCGGCGTGGTACTTGGTGAGCTGCCCGGGGCGCTGGACCAGCCAGGTTTCCTCGGCGTAGGGGTCTTCGCCCCATTTATGGCCGGTAGCCTCGATGACTTCCAGGTCGTCGCGCCAGACCTTGATCGCTTCCTGGACCTGGTCTTTGTCAGTGACGTCGATCCGGTTTCCATCGGCGCCGAAGCCGACCAGGACAGCGTCCGTGTCGCTGACGAATTCGGTGCGGATCACGGACAGCGGCTTGTCCTGGGCGGAGTAGGCGAAGAACGGCTTGATGGGGCCCTTGACCCGGATCCAGGCCTTGACGCCCTGGGATGCGGTTTTTTCCCGGCTGGGGGCGAGCTTGCCCTCGGAGAGTGCGGGCTGGACGTCGAGCTTGTGCAGGATGTTCACCGGCAGGGTGATCACGATCTTCCTGGCCTGGATCTGCTGCCCGTCGCCGTAGGTGACCGTGCCGCCGTCGTGGTGGTGTTCAACCCGGGTGACGGGGGAGTTCAGGCGGATGTCCGCCGTCGTGTCCTGGGCAATGGCGTTGACCAGCCCGTCGTTTCCGTCCTTGAGCCGGTAGATCGCGGAGGCCTCGTGCATCAGGTGCCAGTGCCCGGAGGACCCGGCGGTCCAGCGCAGCGCATTGACGTAGGCGCACTGGTCCAGGGGTGCATTGAAGTGCCCCACCCAGGCGGCCTCGTTGGCGTTGCGCTCGTCCTCGGACAAGTCCAGCTTGTCCAGCATTTCCTGCAGGTTGTACTGGTCTGCCTCGGCGAGGTTTTCCACCGTCAGCGGTGCGTCGGGGCGGGGCAGCCACTTGACGGTGTCTTCGAGCAGGCGGGTCATGCCGGGGTCGATCAGCTTCATGAAGTCGTCCAGGTTGCCGCGGCGGACTTCGTTGCCGGCCAGCCAGTAGGTCTCTTCGGACCGCGGGCCGCGGGAGACTTCGAGTCCGTAGCGGGTGACTTCTGCCCAGACGTGGGGCTGGGTCCAGTGCAGCCAGTTGCCGCCGAGCTCCAGGTTTTGGCCCAGGCGCGGTTCGGTGTAGATGCGGCCGCCGAGGCGTTCGCGGGCTTCGAGGACAACCACCTTGTGGCCGCGGTTGGTCAGTTCACGGGCGGTGATGAGCCCGGCCAGCCCGGCGCCGATGACGACGACGTCAGTTTGTTCAGTCATTGAAGGATCCTTTGATGCTAATTCCGTGGTGGACGGCTGCGCGTTCAGCGGGCAGCGTCGCTCAGGTTCTTGGTGCGCTGTGCCGTGGCCGGGTGGCCGTCCAGCGTGTACTTCTGGCCGAACAGCTTCTCGCGGAGGGTCACCGGCTCCTCGTCTTCAGGGCGGACGGGGGCGATCAGGCCTTGGGCGCGGAGTTCGGGCAGCGCGAGTTCGATGAAGTCTTCCCAGCCGCCGGGCTTGGTGGTGTAGCTGAGGTTGATGCCGTCGATGTCCGCCCCGTCGCGCCAGCGGCGCAGCTCGTCGGCCACGGTTGCGGGCGAACCCACGATGGTGGAGCCGGTACCTCCGACGGCGAGGAACTCGGCGATCTGGCGGGGCGTCCAGTCCCGGTCCGGGTCCGCCTTGGAGAACATGTCCACCATGGACTGCCCGGCCTTCGTCCCTACGGAGCGGAGGGGAGTGTCGAGTTCGTACTCGGACATGTCGATGCCCGTCCAGCCGCTGAAGCGGGCCAGGATGCCCTCGATCGGGGCGTTTTCCACGGCCCTGTTGTACTTGGCCTGGGCTTCCTCGTCGGTGGGTGCAACCACCACGGTGAGCAGGATGACGATCTTGACGTCGCGGGGATCGCGTCCGGCGTCGGCCACAGCCTGGCGGAGCTTGTCCACCGAGCGCTTGGTGCCTTCCACCGACGTACCCTGGAGGAACACCACTTCCGCGTGCTTGCCGCCAAATTCCATGCCCCTTGATGAGGCGCCGGCCTGGAACAGGACCGGGGTCCGCTGTGGGGAGGGCTCGCACAGGTGGAACCCGGGGACGGTGAAGTGCTCTCCGGAGTGCCCGATCGGGTGCACCTTGGCAGGGTCGATGTAGGTGGCCGATTCTGCGTCCCGGACTACGGCATCCTCCTCGAAGGAGCCCTCCCACAGCTTGTAGACCACGTCCATGTACTCGTCGGCCATGTCGTAGCGCTCCGCGGGGGTGAGCTGCTGCTCCTTGCCAAGGTTGCGGGCGGCTGCCTCCGAGTAGGACGTGACGATGTTCCAGCCGACGCGGCCGGAGGTGAGGTGGTCCAGGGAGCTGAACTTGCGCGCCAGCAGGTACGGCGGCTCATAGGTTGCCGAGACGGTGACACCGAAGTTCAGGTGCTTGGTGACGGCGGCCATGCCGCTGATCAGCACGGTGGGGTCGTTGATGGGGAACTGGGCAGCGTCGCGGAGGGCGGCGTCGCCGTTGCCGCGGTACACGTCGTGGTAGCCCACGTTGTCGGCAAAGAAGATGCCGTCAAAGCCCGCCTTTTCCAGCATCTGCGCGATGCCGGTCCAGTACTGGAGGTCGGTGTAGCGGTAGCCCTGGTCACCTTCAGCCCGCCAGGACCCCGAGGTCAGGTGGGAGGGAGCGAAGACGTCAAAGGCGAAAAGGCTCAGTGGTTCGTTTTTCATGGCAGCGGTGCTTCCTTGGACTCGTGCCGGACAATGCCGTGACTGGGGTTAAGACGTTCATCTTCTGAACACTGTGTTCATTTTGATCTGTAAGCCAGCTCACTGTCAAGAGTCGGGCGCGGTGGAATATGTGTCGTGCGTAACTCTTGACAGTAAATGTGGCGCGTGCCATATTTTGATCATAGCGTTCGAAAAATGAACGAACGCGGACCGCCTCCGCGAGTCCTGAACATCCTCTTCGCGCTCACTCAGACGGCGCCTGCGTCCCCTTAAAGCAGCACGATCTACAAGGAAGTCCATCGTGAATTCATCCGTGTCACCTGCCTCGACCCGCGTGCGGTCGGCGGCACCTCAAGATCCACAGAAGAAGAAATTCCTCATCAAACTCAGCGGCGTGATCGCCGGCGGCATGTTCATCGACGGCTTCATCCTGGGCGGCATTGGCCTGGTCATGCCGGCCCTGACCGCCGACCTGAGCCTGTCCGCGACCTGGCAGGGCCTGATCGGCGCCTCGGCACTGATCGGCATCTTCTTCGGTGGACCCATCGGCGGATACCTCGCCGACAAGATCGGCCGCAAGCCGATGTTCATCGTTGACCTCGCCATCTTCCTGCTTGGTTCCGCAGCCCAGTTCTTCGTGGCGGATGCTTGGCAGCTGTTCATCATCCGCCTGCTTATGGGCATGGCAATTGGCGCCGACTACGCCATCGGCTGGCCCCTGCTGGTGGAATTCTCCCCGGCCCGCATGCGCGGCAAGCTCATGGCCTTCCAGGAGGTCGCGTGGTACGTCGGTTACCTGCTGTCCTATGCGGTCGGCTACTACATGTCCACCGCCATCCACGCTGACTGGCGGATCATCCTGGGCATGAGCACTGTGCCGTCGCTGATCGTGTTCCTGCTCCGCCTCGGCTCGCCCGAATCACCGCGCTGGCTCATCAGCAAGGGCCGCCGGGAAGAGGCCTTCGAGATCGCCCACCAGTTCATGGAGGAAGCGGACGTCAAGGACCTCGAGCGTGAAAAGCCCGAGAAGCCCAACTTCGCCAAGCTCTTCTCGCCGCAGTACCGGAACGCCACGATCTTCGTGTGCATGTACTGGGTCTGCAACGTCACCCCATACTTCGCCATCGCCACCTTCGCACCCATCGTCCTGGAGAGCCTCGGCGTCGAGGACGGACTCGCTGGCGCGCTGCTGCTGAACGGCGTCGTTGTTGCAGGTTCGCTGGCCTCCATGTTCCTGATTGAACGCGTGGGCCGGCGCAAGCTGTCCATCCCTCCCATGTGGATCGCCGCCGTCGCGCTCGTTGTCATCGGCCTCTTCTCACACGTCTCGCCCATGATCATCCTGGTCAGCTTCATGCTGTTCTCCTTCTTCAACGCCATCTCCACCGCCCTCACCGGCGTCTACCCCGGCGAGGTGTTCCCCACGGAAATCCGGGGCGCCGGAGTCGGCTTTGCCACGGCATTTTCACGGATCGGCGCCGCGGCCGGAACGTTCATCCTCCCGATGTCCGTCGACAGCCTGGGCGTGGGAACCACCATGCTGATCGCGGCCGCCATCTGTGTGGTCGGAGCGGTGATCTCCCAATACCTCGCTCCCGAAACCAAGGGCCTGAGCCTCAGCGACACCTCGGCCCCGCTGGGCAAGCCGGCCCTGCAGCACTAATCCGACAGAAAGAAGCACATGTCTGCCCCACAAGTGAAAATCCTCCGCTCCCTGGAGGCCTTGTCCTTTGCCGAACTGGCACTGAAGCCGACGGCCATCAACGGCACCGAACCCAAGGACGCCACGGACAGCACGTACGGCGCCAAGGCCAGCCGTGTGGACCTGGGATTCTGGCAGTGTTCTCCGGGAAGCTTCCAGACTGCCCGCAACGGTGTGAACGAGGTCATTCTCGTGTTGGAGGGCAGGGCGACGCTTGTCTCCGACGCGGGGGAGCGCGTGGACCACCAAGCGGGCGACATGGTGCTCATTCCGGATGGCTGGAGCGGTGTCTGGGAAATCCATGAGCACTTCAAGAAGCAGTACATCACCATCAGCGCCTAGGCCGGCAACGCCGAGCCATCATGGCCCGTGCCCGGCCGGAGCCGTCTCCGACCGGGCACTGGTCCGCCCGCCCCAAACGATTATCCGGAGGAAGACTATGAAGATTTACGGCGAGAGCGCACATTCCACGGGCCTGCCCACCCCCCGCCTGGCCATTGACGACGGCGGCACGCACCCCGGTGCCTGGGTCAGCTTCCGGGACCCGGCGGTGGTGGACATCCTGGCCGCCGAGGGCTTTGACTGGATCTGCATCGACGGCCAGCATGGCGGCCCGGAAGTTTCAGAGCTTCAGCCTCTGATCGAGGCCGCGCACCTTTTCGGTATCCCATCGATCGTGCGTGTGCCTGGGCACGAGGCGGGAACGGTAAGCAGGGTACTGGACGCCGGAGCGGGTGGAATCATTTTCCCCACAGTCGAAGACGCCCCCGCCGCGGAGGCCCTGGTCGCGGCCACGAGGTTTCCGCCACTTGGCAAGCGCAGCTACGGCCCCACCCGCCGCAGCCCGCGCTACCCCAAGCCCGTTCCCGGCGATCCGCAGGACGAGGCCCTGTGCATCCTCATGATTGAAACCGCGGCCGGGCTGGCCAACCTCGATGCCATCCTCTCCGCTGGGCCGGACGCCATCTTCGTGGGACCCTACGACCTTTCCCTCAGCCTGGGAATCACCCTGGACGAACTCATCGGCGAAGGGCCCGACGGGATCCTCGCCGACATTGCCCGCCGCTGCCAGGACGCGGGCGTTGTCCCCGGCATTTACACCGGCGAGCCGGCCCTGTCCGGGAAGATGGCCGCCCTTGGCTTCCGTTTCATGCCTACTGCCTCGGACACAGGCCTTTTGGCTGTGGCCGCCCGCAACGCCGTTGCCGACTCTGCACGGTTGGCGGCAGGGCACGCCGTACTCTGACCTGCCCGCCCCAAAGGAGCCGTAATGCCCTACGCCATGACCATCCCCCGCGCCGGGGGCCCGGAAGTCTTCGAACGCATCGACGTGCCCCGCCCCGCGCCCGGGCCCGGGCAGCTGCTGGTGCGCGTCGCCGCCGTCGGGATGAATTTCATCGAGACCTACCAGCGCGCGGGGATCTATGCGGTGGATTACCCCTTTGTTCCCGGAGTGGAGGCCGCCGGGGTTGTCGAGGAGATCGGCGACGGGGTGACGGACTTCTCCGTGGGAGCGCGGGTCACCACGACAGAGGGCGCCGGCAGCTATGCCGAGTACATGCTGGTGGACGCGGACAAAGCGTTGCCCGTTCCGGACGGAATCTCCGACGACATCGCCGCGGCGCTGCCGGCACAGGGAATCACCGCGCACTACCTCATCAACTCCAGTTATCCGGTCAATCCGGGGGACGCCGTCCTGACCCACGCGGGCGCCGGGGGAGTCGGTCTGCTGCTGACCCAAATGCTCAAGCACCGCGGCGCCACCGTCATCACCACCACGTCGACACCGGAAAAAGCCGAACTCGCCCGCAGAGCCGGAGCCGACCACGTCCTCACCTACGCAGAGGTTCCCGCACGCGTGCGTGAGCTGACCGGCGGGCGCGGTGTCGACGTCGTTTATGACGGCGTGGGCAAGGATACCTTCGAAGCATCCCTTGCGTCCCTGCGGATCCGCGGCACGCTGGTGCTGTTCGGCGGCGCGTCGGGTCAGGTGCCACCGTTCGACCTGCAGCGCCTCAACGCCCATGGCTCGCTGAGCGTCACCCGGCCCAAGATCGACGATTTCCTGCTGGATGCGGATGAGCGGCGGTGGCGTTCCGGAGAGCTGTTCGAGTTGGTGGCCCAGGGCGTCGTCAAGCCGGAAATCGGCGCCAAGTTTGGCCTCGAACGGGCCGCTGAAGCGCACGCGGCGCTGGAGTCGAGGTCGACGACGGGCAAGGTCATCCTGGTGCCGTAGCCGGCGGCACGGACGGGGCGTTCAAGGTTCCAGGCACCTTGAACGCGCCGTTCGTTCTGTGAAGGGGCATAGGATGGTGGGGACATCCAGTCGGGGCACCGTGCCTTGAGCAGACGTGAACGAAACCGGGGTTTGACAGTGGCAACGGATACAGGGGTGGACGTGCAGGCGGCCGCGGAGAGCGATGAGGCTGTGCCCGGCGAGGCGGTGGACCTCACCAATAAATCCGTCATCAAGGCCACCGTCCTGCTCAGTGAGCTGGGCCGGCACCGGGCGGGAATCACGGTCACCGAACTCGCCCAGGCCGTCGGGATGACCCGCCCAACCGCTTTCCGCCTGCTTCTTAGCCTGGAACAGACGGGATTCGTTGACCGCGTGGACAACCGCTACACGCTCGGCTGGGAGATGGCCCGGCTTGGCCGGCTGGCGGATCCCTATACTGGGGCGGTTGCCAGGGTGCAGCCCATTCTGGAGGAGTACGCGGCCAGGCTTAATGAAACCGTCAGCCTCGCCATGGTGCGGGACAAGCTGGCCTACGACGTGATCGCGGAAGCCTCGGGCTCGCGATACCTGAACGTGAAGATGTACGTCGGAGAAACGTATCCGGTCCACGCCAGTGCCACGGGAAAGCTCATGCTATCCGAGATGACCGACGAAGAAGTCGTCCAGGCCTTGCCGAAGAAGCTGGAGGCCTTCACCTCGAGCACCATCACCAAGCGGGACGAACTGATCAAGCAACTGCACGGGATCCGTGAGCAGGGCTATTCGGTGATGGACAACGAGTTGGAGGAAGGCCTGTTTGTGGTGGCCCTGCCCGTGCGGGACGTCGCAGGCGCACTCGTGGGCATCGTTTCCGTGAACGGACCTGAGCAGCGGCTGAAGTCGGACACGCTCCCAGGCACCATCGAGAAGCTTCGCCTGGCGGCCCAGGACATCGCCAAGGCGCTTCTCGGCATCGAGCCGGCCGGTTCCTGACCCTTTCCGCAACCCATCAGGCGTCAGCGATAGCGAGCAAATGCTCCACTGAGGGATACTTCCACCGCACGTACTGGACGGGCACGCCGACCCGTTCGGCGACACGGCTGTGGGTGACCCCGGCAGGGCCGTCGCCGCTCATCTCGCGGACGCACTGCGCGAGGGCGGCTGTCCTGCGCGCATCGCGCTCCCCGATAATCTCCGCAGGATCCCTCCGTTGCCGTCGCTTCGGCTTGTGCCGCCAATTTCCGCGGTTCTTCATCGCAATCTCTCCATTGATGCCGCATCTTCCGGCCGGTAATAAATTGAACGTGATGTTCATTTGATGAACACTTCAATTGTGGCGTTCCTCACGCTGTTTTGCAAAGCGACGCCAACCATGCCATCCCGAGATTTGAATGGAGCACAGCGATGTACACCAGGTCCCGCCCCGCAGTATCCATCCGCCAGGCATCCCCGGTGCCGGCGCGGCCCGTGCGCCCCCGCCCGGCCCCTCCGCAGCCACTGCCCGACTGGTCGAGGCTTTCCAGAGGGGACGTCGTGCGCGTGTTCCGCCAGGATGGCACCATCGTCGCCGGTCGGGTGGACATGCTCGCCCTGGACCGCAGCGTCTTCTGGGTCATTCAGGCCGACGGGCGCGGGCGGGTGATGGTCTGCAGCGCTGACAAGCCTGACGTCGTGGTGCTCGCGAATGGTGAAGGGGCGGCCCATTAATCTCCTGCGGCCATTGCGTACTGCGGGTGAGGTGTGCCACACTGTTTCTACGTTCATAATTCGAACGCAGCGTTCAGTTTTTACAGCTCTTAAACCGGCTGGGGAACATCGAAGTTCCGCGGCCCTCTGCAGGAAGGAAAAGCGACCATGTCCATCTCCATCGGTCACCGCGCCATATTCACCGCTTTCGGCCACCGCAGCTCCGCCGCGGTGCGTGCACACGTTCCCGCTACCCCGGCGCCGGCACCGGCAGCGGAAGCAACCGTCGCCTTCGAAGCCGGCGAGCTGAAATGCTCGCCCTGGGAGGGGCTGTACCTCGAGCAGGCCCGTCCCATGGCGACGGGGAATGAAGGTGCGGCAGGCCGGCCGCTGGACGCGTTCCTCACCGGCCTCATGTACGGCGAGTAGGCCATGGCGCCCACGCTCCACGCCGAACCGGCGAAATATGCAGACGCTGAAGCCGAAGAGTGCGGCACGAACAGTTGCCTCTTCTGCACCGGCCCCGAAACTGACTGATTCCGGACGAGATTGGGCGGCAGGAACATGCAGCTTCAAGGCAAGGCGGCCCTCATCACCGGCGGAGGGCAGGGAATCGGCAGGGGCATCGTGGCCCGCTTCCTTGAGGAGGGTGCCCGGGTGGCCGTCGTGCAGCGCCGGCCCCTCGATGCTGAGCTGGAAAGCCATCCGGAAGTGCTCGGCATACAGGCGGATATCAGCAACGCGGCCGCCCTTCCGGACGTCGTTGGCCGGGTTGTGGCCCACTTCGGCGGGATGAATGTCCTGGTCAACAATGCCGGCATCATGTTCGAGCGCACCGTGGAGCACATCCTGCCCGACGAGTGGGACCGCATGATGGCCCTGAACCTGCGGGCACCGTTGTTCCTGGCCCAGGCAGCCCTGCCGCACCTGCGGGAGGCGGGCGGCGGAAGCATCATCAACATCGGTTCCATCGAGGGGCTGGCAGCCAACCCGGGCCATGCCGCCTACGCTGCCTCCAAGGCCGGAATCCACGGGATGACCAAGGCCCTGGCTCTCGACCTCGGACCGGATAATATCCGCTGCAACGCCATCGCACCGGGCTGGATTACGTCCGAACTCAGCGACAGATATCTGGAGTCCCAGGCGGACCCGGCGGGTGCAAGGGAAGCGCTGTATAAACTGCACCCCGCCGGCCGCCTTGGCAACCCGTCAGATGTCGGCGAGCTCGCCGTTTTCCTGGCCAGCGACAAGTCAGGTTTCCTGACGGGCGAGGTGATCACGCTCGACGGCGGACGAACGGCCAGGCTTCCGCTGCCGTTCTAGCGGCAGCAGGCAGCGATGCCGGAGCTGGGCAACTACGCCGCCAGGCCGCCCTTGGCCTTCCGGTGCTGCCGGTGCGCGGCCGGTACCGCGGCGGTGCGGGCGCGGGCAAGGACTTCGGTGCCGTCGGGTACCGTGCTGTCCGCATCGAGGTGGACGCCGTGCTCAATCAGCACGCTCGAGCCAATCCTCGTGTGGCTGCCCACGTGGACGCGGTTGCCGATAACGGCGCCCCGCCCAATACGCACGCCATCACCAATGACGGTCCGGTTGCCGATCCGGGCGTCCCGGTCTATCCAGCTGCCGTGTCCAATCCGGCACCCCGGACCCACCTGCGCACCGTGCTCCACGTAGGTCATGGGGCCGATCCGGGCGCTGTCAGCCACCACGGCGCCAGGCGCGATCAGCCCGCCGCCGTTGTCGTGGCGGCTGTAGCGGGTGACCTTTCCGGCGTCGTCCTCAACTGACACAAACTTTGCGGTCATACCATCCCTCGTTATCGCTGCGGCTATTTACCGCGCAGTAAGTTAACGGCCGGGACGGCGCTGGGATTCCCGATTGTCAAGCGGGGTCAGGCAACGAGGTTGGCCGCGGCGGTGTCCATGTGTTCCAGGATGGTCTTGCGGGCCAGGGCGGCGTCGCCGGTATCGATGGCGGAGACGATGTCGCGGTGCCGGTCCACGCTCATGTTGCTGACGCCTTTTTCCAGGCCGGCGAACATGATCGACATCCGGATGGAGCCTTCCAGGGACTCCCAGGAGTGCAGCAGCGTTTCGTTGCCGGTGAGCCGGCACAGCGTGCGGTGGAACTCGAGATCGGATTCGATCCGGTCCTCAAGGGACCCGGACGCTCCTTCAGCCATGACATCGATCGCCTTGTGCAGCGACTCCGTGACGTGCTGCCGGTCCGGCAATTCGCACAGCGTCCGGGCGGCGAGGGATTCGAGAGCGGCGCGGACGGCGTAGATGTCCCGGATTTCCTTCTCGTCCAGGTGCCGGACGGACAGCCGGCCCCGGGGCCCGGCGGACAGCAGCCCTTCCTGTTCCAGTTGCCGGAGGGCCTCCCGCAGGGTGCCGCGGCTGATCTGGAGCATTTCGGACAGTTCGGTTTCCACCAGGTGCCGGCCGGGTTCGAGTTCGCCGCTGGTGATGGCGGTCCGCAGTGCGGAGAGTGCCTGCTCGCGCAGGCTTTTCTTTTCCAGTCCCAGCAGCGGGGCGGTCAGTCCGGCCATGGCTTCTGTCCTCATTGTCATAAGTCGACTGTTTACAGTCGGTAGTGGATTCGATACTACGGCAGAAAGCACGGCATTGGCGGAGGGCCGGTGCCGTGCTTTCTGCATTTGTGTTCGGTGCCGTTAGGCGAGTTCGGCCAGCACCTTGGCCACGATGCGGTCCACGGCCAGGCCGTAGCGGTCGTGCAGGGTAGGCAGGGCGCCGGCGTCGAGGAATTGGTCCGGCAATGCGACAGGAACCACGCGTTTGCCCAGGCCGGCGGTGACGACGGCGGACGCAACGGTTTCGAACAGGCCGCCCACCACGGAGTGGTTTTCCAGCGTGACGGCGAGCCGGTCCGTGTTGACCTCCTTGAGGACGGTCCCGGCGTCGAACGGCTTGATGGTGGGGGTGTGCACCACGGCGACGTCCACGTTGTGTGCCGCCAGCGCCTTGGCTGCCTGGAGGGCGCGCATGGTCATCAGTCCGGAGGAGATGAACACGACGTCGTTGCCGCCGCGCAGGACTTTGGCCTTGCCGAGTTCGAACGTGTAGTCATACTCGTCCAGGACGGTGGGCACATTGCCGCGCAGCAGCCGCAGGTAGGTGGGGCCTTCCGAGGCCGCGAGCTGCGGGACGGCCTGCTCGATGTCCACCGAGTCGCAGGGGTCAACGATGGTCAGGTTGGGCATGCCGCGGAAGATCGCCATGTCCTCGGTGGCCTGGTGGCTGGGGCCGTACCCGGTGGTCAGGCCGGGCAGGCCGCCGACGATGTTGACGTTCAGGTTCGGTTCGGCAGCGTCCAGGCAGAGGAAGTCGTAGGCGCGGCGTGCCGCGAACACCGAGTAGGTGGACGCGAACGGCACCAGGCCGGACTCGGCCAGGCCGGCGGCTGCGCCGAAGAGCAGCTGCTCGGCCATGCCCATCTGGAAGAACCGCTCCGGGAAGGCCTTGGCGAAGATGTGCATGTCCGTGTACTTGCCCAGGTCCGCGGTCAGGCCCACGATCTTGTCGTTCTCCTGGGCGGCCTTGACCAGTGCGTGCCCGAACGGTGCGGACGCGGTCTTCTGCCCGGGGTCGGCGAAGGACGCGATCATCGCCGACGTCTTCAGCTTCGGCTTCGCGGCAGTGGTGGTGTCGGGGGCCTCGGTGGTGGTGCTCATGCTGAAGCCTTTCCTTCATAGCCGGCAGTGAGCTGCTCGCGGCAGATCTGCCATTCGTTCTCTTCGATGCGCATGAAGTGCGCCTTTTCGCGGTTCTCCAGCAGCGGAACGCCGCGGCCCACTTTGGTGTCGCACAGGATCACGGAGGGACGTCCGACGGCGGCGGCCTGGGCAGCTGCGTTGTCGAACGCTGCCAGCAGCGCGCCGACGTCGTTCCCGTCCACCCGCTGGGTGTACCAGCCGAACGATTCCCACTTCTCCGTCACCGGCTCGGTGCGCAGCACTGTGTCGGTCTTGCCGTCCGCCTGGAGGGCGTTGATGTCCACCATGGCGGTGAGGTTGCCCAGCTGGTGGTGGTGCGCGCCCATCGCGGCCTCCCAGGTGGAGCCTTCGTCCAGTTCCCCGTCGGAGAGGAAGTTGAACACCCGGGCGGACGAGCCCTGGTAGCGCAGGCCCAGCGCCATGCCGACGGCGATGGTCAGGCCGTGGCCCAGGGAACCGCCGGAGATTTCCATGCCCGGGGTGTAGGTGGACATCCCGGACATCGGCAGCCGGGAGTCGTCCGAGCCGTAGGTTTCGAGTTCCTCGACGGGGACGATCCCGGCCTCGGCGAGGGCCGCGTAGTGGCCAATCGCGTAGTGGCCGGTGGAGAGCAGAAAGCGGTCCCTGGCCTCCCAGTGCGGGTCCTCCGGGCGGAAGCGGAGCTGGTCGCCGTATACGATGGCGAGCATGTCCGCTGCGCCCAGGGCCTGGCCCACGTAGCCCTGGCCCTGGACCTCGCCCATGTTCAGGGCGTGGTGCCGGATCCGGTACGCGGCGGCGCTGATCTTGTCCACGCGTTCCGGGGTCACTGCGCTCTGCAGTATCTCTCCCTGCGGGGCGGCGTCCTGGACGGTATCTGTAGGCATTGCTGGCTCCGTGTTCGTGGCGTAGGTGGCAGTCATTCAGGCGTTGACGGTGTTGGGGGTGCTTTTGGTCGCCTCATCGGCCAGCTCACGTTCGCGCTTGCCCCAGGTTTCGCGGGTGGCGACGGCGGCCCAGAGGCCGATCAGCGCGTAGGCACCGAAGAGCAGTGCCGGGCCCATCCAGCCGAAGCTGACGAACAGCAGGGTGGTGATGAACGGGGTGAAGCCGGACACCATCGCGGAGATCTGGTACGCCAGGCTGGCGCCGGACGCGCGGGTCTTGGCCTGGAAGAGTTCGGGGAACCAGGCGCCCTGGGCGCCGGCGAGGGAGTTCTGGCAGACGGCGTAGGAGATCACGATGGTGAGGATGATGGCGATGAACAGGCCGGTGTTGACCAGCAGGAACATCGGGATCGCGAACAGCGCGGCGAAGGCCGTGGACCAGACATACAGCGGGCGGCGGCCGATGCGGTCGGTGAGGGCACCCCAGGCCTGGGTGGCGAAGATGCCGATGGCCGAGGCGATGCAAAGCGCGATCAGGGTCTGGCTCTTGTCCGCCAGGTGCTGGCTGTTGATGTAGGAAATCATGTAGGTGATGGACACGGCGTAGCCGGCGGTCTCAGCGATGCGGAGGCCGATGCCCTTGACGATGTTGCGCCAGTCCGTCTTGATGACCTCCACGATGGGTGCCTTCACAATGGCGCCGCTGTCCTTGACCTCGTCGAAGACCGGGGACTCGGGAACCTTGGAACGGATGATCAGGCCAACCACCACCAGCAGGATGCTGGCCAGGAACGGGATGCGCCATGCGAGTTCGCCGCCCAGCTGGACGCTGAACAGGAAGGTCAGGTTGGCCAGCAGCAGGCCCACGGGGAAGCCGGCCTGCACGATGCCGGTGTACTTGCCCTTGGCCTTCCACGGTGCGTGCTCGTAGCTCATGAGGATGGCGCCGCCCCACTCCGCGCCGAAGGCCAGGCCCTGGACGATGCGGACGAAGACCAGCAGCGCCGGAGCGAGCAGGCCGACAGCGGCGTAGGTAGGCAGCAGCCCGATGGCGAACGTTGCCAGGCCCATCAGGATCAGGGATGCGACCAGGACGGGCTTGCGGCCCACCTTGTCACCGAGGTGGCCGCCGATGATGCCGCCGAGGGGGCGGGCTGCGAAGCCGACGCCCAGGGTTGCGAAGGAGGCGAGCGTGCCGGTGACGGGATCGCTTCCGGGGAAGAATGCAGTTCCGAAATACAGTGCGGCAGCGGTGCCGAAGCCGATGAAGTCGTACGTCTCAATCACGGCCCCCACGCCGGATCCGATGGCAACTCGCCGGGCGTCCTTGGTGCCGTGGACCGGGCCGCGCATGGTCAGAGCATCTTTGCTCATGGAGGTTCCCTTTCGAAAAGCGGCTGTTGGAGTAGCCGCTGTCGACTGTTAACAAATGGTACGTCCCAGTGTGACCCAGATCATCCGCACTGTCAACAGTCGACTTTTAGAGTTGACTGTTGACAGTTAACGTATGTACTGTGGTGCCCATCACTAAAGACCGGCACGAATCGAAGGATCAATGATGTTCCACTCCAGACTGGGCTGCTCATCGATCAGCTTCCGGCACCAGGAACTGGGCCAGGCCCTGCGCACCATGAAGGAGCTGGGGTTCGAGGAGATCGACCTGGGCGCACTGCCCGGGGTCTGCAACCACGTTCCGTTCGAACTCGATGCCGCGGCCGTGGAAGCCGTCTCCGCCGAAGTCAACGCCTCGGGCCTGCGGGTGCGTTCCGTCAACGGCGACATCGGGGACCTTAATGCCGTGCTCGACGCCGACGGCGGGGCAGCGCGCCGGCGCCATCTCGATGCCCTGCTCACCCTCACCGCCAAGATCGGTGCCAAGGCGCTCGTCCTGCCCTGCGGCGCCCTCAACCACGAACCCGTGCGCAGCGAAGGCGAGGACCTGGACCTCGTCGCCGCACAGCTTATTGGCGCCGGACGGCGGGCGGCGGAGTTCGGCGTCGAACTTTGGACCGAATCGCTGCACTTCCTGCGGTTCTGCTGGAACCTGGACCGCGCAACCAAGCTCGCGGACCGCCTGGCGGGCTCCGGCGTGGGAATCGTCATGGACTTCAGCCACATCGTGGCCGCCGGCGAGAACATCCAGGAATACCTGGACGTCCACGCCGGCCGGATCAGCCACGTCCACCTCCGTGACGCCGTGCCCGGCAACATCAACCTCAGCATCGGCAAGGGCGACGCTGACTTTGCCGGAGGCCTGAAGCGGCTCGCCGCCGACGGCTACACCGGGCACTTCTCCCTGGAGCTGGAAACCCGGGACGTCACCCACGACGAACGCCCCGCCGCCGCCGCGAAGGCAGCCAGCTTCATCACCGACCTTCTCTAACCATCGACTGCTCCGAAAACGCCCTTTTGACGCCTCATAAGGGCCGTTACGGAGCAATCGATCCACCCAAACAATTCAAGGAGCACCACCATGACCACCATCCAGCGCACCGCCGTCCTCACCGGGGCCACCTCCGACCGCGGCATCGGCATCACCACCGCCCGCCGCTACGCCCGTGAAGGCTGGGGCATCGTCATCCTGGACCTCGACGGCGAAAAGTCCGCCAAGGTCGCTGCTGAAATCGGCAACGAATTCAATGTTCCCGCCTTCGGCCACGAGATCGACGTCGCCAACGAGGCCTCCGTGGCCGCCGCCCAGGCAGCCGTCGCCGCCGAAGTGGCCGCCGGAAACCTCCCGCCCGTCGGCGCCCTGGCCAACATCGCCGGCATCACCTCCCCGGTCCCGTTCCTGGAGACCACCCTTGAGCTGTGGCACAAGGTCATGGACGTCAACGCCACCGGCACCTACCTGGTCACCAAGGCCTTCCTGCCGGACATGATCGACAACGGCTGGGGCAGGATCGTGAACATGTCCTCCGTGTCCGCCCAGCGCGGCGGCGGCGTCTTCGGCAAGGTCCCCTACTCCGCTGCCAAGGCAGCCATCCTCGGCTTCACCAAGGCCCTGGCCCGTGAACTGGGCACCACCGGCGTCACCGTCAACGCCATCACCCCCGGCGCCGTGGACACCAACATCCGCGTGGGCAGCACCGAGGAGCAGGAAGCCGCCATCAACGCCGGCATCCCGCTGGGACGCAACGCCACCACCGAGGAAGTGGCCTCCGTCATCACGTTCCTGTCCTCCGAGGAATCCGCCTACCTGACCGGCACAACCGTTGACATCAACGGTGGAAGCCACATGCACTAGCAGCCACCCACAGACCCAGCACTGACAGCACCCCGGACGCCGGAGAACCCACCATGACCAAAATCTTCAACGACCCCTCAGAGTTCGCCGAGGAGGCCCTGGCAGGCTTCTGCGACGTCCACTCGGCCCTGGTCCGCCAGGTCCCCGGCGGTGCCGTCCGCCGCTACCGCCCGGCGCAGCCCAAAGTCGCCGTCCTTGCCGGCGGCGGCTCCGGCCACTACCCGGCATTCGCCGGCATCATCGGCACGGGCTTTGCCGACGGCGCCGTGGTGGGCAACATCTTCACCTCGCCCTCCGCACAGCAGGCCTACTCGGTGGCCAAAGCCGCAGAATCCGGCGCCGGCGTCGTCTTCACCTACGGCAACTACGCCGGCGACGTGATGAACTTCGGCATGGCCAGCGAGCGGCTGGCCGCCGAGGGCATCGCCGTGGAAAACGTCCTGGTGACGGACGACATCGCCAGCGCCCCGCCGTCGGAATCCGCCAAGCGCCGGGGCATCGCCGGTGACTTCACCGTCTTCAAGGTGATGGGCGCCGCCGCTGAACGCGGAGACACCCTCGCCGAAGTGGTCCGCCTGGGCCGCAAGGCCAACGACCTGACCCGTACCATCGGCAGCGCGTTCGCCGGGTGCACCTTCCCGGGCGCCGAAGCCCCGCTGTTCACGCTGCCGGAAGGGCAGATGGGCCTGGGCCTTGGCATCCACGGCGAACCCGGCCTGCACGACACCGTGCTGCCCTCCGCCAAGGAGCTGGGCCAGGAGCTGGTGGCCCGGGTGCTCTCCGAGACCCCGCCCAACGCCGGCACCCGGATCGCGGTGATCCTCAACGGCCTCGGCTCCACCAAGCATGAGGAACTGTTCGTGCTGTGGGGGACTGTGGCGCCGCTGCTGCGCGCCGCCGGCTACACGCTGGTCATGCCCGAGGTCGGCGAGCTGGTCACCAGCCTGGACATGGCCGGCGTCTCGCTCACGGTCACCTGGCTGGACGCGGAGCTGGAGCCCCTGTGGACCGCCCCGGCGGAAACCCCCGCCTACCGCCGCGGTGCCGTGCCGGCCCAGGCAGGAACTTCCGCCGAAGAAGAAGCGTCCGACGGCGGCGCCTCCACGGCGGAATTCGTCGCCACGGACGCCTCCCGCCGGTATGCCGAAGCCTGCGTCGCCGCGATCGGCGCGGCCCGGGCTTCGCTGCACGACGCCGAGGAACGGCTCGGCCGGATGGACGCCATCGCCGGCGACGGCGACCACGGCCGCGGCATGGTCCGCGGAGTGGACGCCGCCGCAGCCGCGGCAGCCGCGGCACTCGGAGAGGGGGCGGGGGCCGGCGACGTGCTGGCCGCAGCCGGCGACGCCTGGGCCGACAAGGCCGGCGGCACCTCCGGTGTCCTGTGGGGAGCCGGGCTGCGTGCCTTCGGTGAAACCGTGGGCAACAGCGCCGCGCCGGAAGGTGCGGCCCTCGCGGCGGCCGTGACCGCTTTCGCGGACCGGATCGTGCAGCTGGGCAAGGCCGAAACCGGCGACAAGACCATGGTGGACGCCCTGCTGCCCTTCGCCGCCGCCTTCAGCCGGGACGTGGCCGCCGGGGTTGCCCCGGTCCGCGCCTGGGAAACCGCTGCGCAGGAATCCGCCGCCGCGGCCGCAGCCACCGCGGACCTGCTCCCCCTGAAGGGCCGTGCCCGTCCGCTGGCGGAAAAGAGCCTGGGCACGCCGGACCCGGGAGCCACCTCCCTGGCCATGGTGTTCGCCGTGATGGGACCGCACTTCACCGGCGCCACCACCGGCGCCGCACCGGCAGGAGCAAAGTAATGACGACGGAAGGACAAACCATGGGACTGCGGCTCATCGTCGGCGCTGACGAGGCCGGTGTGGACTACAAGGACCGCGTGCTCGAGGACCTGCGCAACGACCCCCGCGTCAGCGAAGTCATCGACATCGGGGTCAACCGCAGCGACGCCCCCGACGACTTCACCAGGCCCTACCCGTACGTGGGCATCGCGGCCGGCGAAATGATCCGGGACGGCGCCGCGGACCGAGCCATCCTGTTCTGCGGCACCGGCATCGGAGTGGCCATTGCCGCCAACAAGGTGGACGGCATCCGCGCCACCGCGGCCCACGACTCCTTCTCGGTGGAACGTTCGATCCTGTCCAACGACTGCCAGGTGCTGACGATGGGCCAGCGCGTGGTGGGCATCGAACTCGCCCGCCGCCTTGCCAGGGAATGGATCGGCTACACGTTCGACCCGTCGTCGGCTTCCGCGGGCAAGGTCAAGGTCCTCACCGACTTCGAGGGCTGCTAGCCCGGGGTTCGGCTCCTGCCATCGGCCGGGGGCTGGGTTTACCGGGGCACCGTTCCTACACTGGGGTGATGATCACAGTGACCGGAAGCGTGGAGACCAACCTGTCCGCCGAGAAGGCCTTTGCCTTCCTGAGCCAGTTCGAGAACACGAGCAAGTGGGACCCCAACACCCCGGTGATGGACAAGCTCACGCCGGGCCCGGTGTCGGTGGGCCACCGCTACCACGCCGAGTCGGAATTCCGGGGGAAACGGCAATCCCTGGAATACGAGGTCATCGAGCTGGCCGGGAACCACATCAAACTGCGGGGCGAGAACAAGAGCGTGACGTCCTTCGACTCCATCGACGTCAGCCCGAACGGGACCGGCTCGGTGGTGAAGTACACGGCCGAGTTCAGCATCAAGGGGCCCGCCAAAATCATCCAGCCGCTCCTGAAGCCGGCCTTCAATTCCCTGCGCGACCCTGCCCTGAACGGGATCCGCGAAACCCTTAATGGGCTGGCAGCGGGCTGACGCTGCCAAAGAATTCGCGGATCTCCCGCCGCGGGTCGTCCTGAAGTCGCGGCCCGTCGTCGAGGATCATGGTGGTCCGCTCCGTGCCGTACGGAGGCCAATCGAGCCGCGGCGTGGCCGGTGACCCCGTGCGTGCGAAGGATCCCCACGCGCCGCTCATGCTGTCGCTGAGGGGCTGCGGCGCCGTGCCGCGGGTCAGGAAGGCCGCGGCGGGGGTGTCCAGGTGCCGGAACACGAAGGGGATGTCCAGCGCGTGGCCGGCGCCGAGCTTTCCGCCCATGGCCGGGCTGCGCCAGGTGAACAGGTAGGCGAAGGTCCGTCCGCGCGCCCCGGCGCGGGCCGCGCTGGCACGCGCGTCAAGCAAGCGGTTCGTGGGCTGCCGGTACACCACATCCGCAATCGCCGCTTCCAGCAGCTCCTTGCCCCCGGGTTCCCGTGCCAGCGCGGCTGCCACGGCCTCGGCATAGCCGCCTGCCTGGTCCCCGGGGATACCGGCGCCGGCGAGAACGGCGGCCGCACGGGCCGGGTAGCCGGGGGCGTCGGGAGGCACCGGGCGCATCTCGACGGCGAAGGACCCCTCGTTGAGGTTGGTTCCGGTCAGCAGGTCCACGCTGCCGTTGACGCCGCTGCGTATGCCCTCCAGCGGCGGCGCCGGCAGCGAGGGTGTCCCAATCGTGGGCTGGAAGGGCAGCGGGACCGCGAACGATTCGGCGGCGGCGCGCTGCTCCAGCAGGGCCTGGGCCTGCAGCAGGCGCTCCACGGGGAGGGTCAGCAGCTCCGGGGCGGACTGCGCGTCCAGCCCGCAGAACTCCAGGAACAGGGCAGTGGTACGCGCTGAGTCTTCCGGGCTGCGGTAGCGTTCGGCGGTCCCGCTTTGCATGATCGCCCGCCTGAAAAGGCCTTCCGACGCCGGCATGCCCAGCAGGGTGCCGATGGCCGCGGCGCCTGCGGACTCACCAAAGATGGTCACGTTGTGCGGGTCGCCGCCGAACGCGGCGATGTTGCGGCGGGCCCAGCGCAGGGCTTCGAGCTGGTCCAGCAGGGCAAGGTTCGACGAGTCTTCGAAGCCCGGCCCCAGCAGGCCGTCCAGGTGCAGGAATCCCAGGGCGCCAAGCCGGTAGTTGATGGAGACGACCACGGCGCCGGTCGCAGCCGCGAGCCTGCCGCCGTCGTACATCGCGTCACTGTTGGCGCCGAGCAGGTAGGCGCCGCCATGGATCCACACCATCACCGGCCTGACCGGCGCGTCCGTCCCCGGGGTCCAGATGTTCAGGTTCAGGCAGCCGTCCTCGCTCCACGTGCGGGGCGCGGCGCCCGGCGGCGCCGGCGACTCGGGATTCTGGGGCGCCGAGGGGCCGAACGACGTGCAGTCACGCACGCCGGGCCACGGCGCAGCCGGGGCCGGCGGGCGGAACCTGCCCGGACCCGACGGCGGCGCCGCGTAGGGGATCCCGAGGAACCGCTGCAGCGTGGTTCCGTCGATGTCCAGCGGCGTGCCGCGGACCGTGCCCGCCGCGGTGGAGAGGAGCGTCATGGTGTCAGGTTAAGGCCATCGCGCAGGTAGGCTGGCATCACCGTTCGGCAGAGGGCGGCCATGAAGCCGTGGCCTATTATTACCGCCGGGAGGGAGACCCTTGGTCAACGCCGACGCCCCGCATGACGATCTTTTCGCCGACGTTGCCCGGCGCCTGCAGGATTCTTTCCTGGAAAACCCCGCTGTGGAGGCCTGCCTCCAGGAGTTGGCGACCTATGCGGCGGCCAGGCTGGGCGACGACCGGCAGGTGCTGTGCGCGATGACCGTGCTCCGGCCCAAGAAGCCGGCCACAGCGGCCAGCAGCAGCCCCGGCGCGCGCCTGCTGAGCGACCTCGAGCACCGCTACGGGGACGGACCGGGAACCACGGCGATGCGGACCGGCGGCACCGTGCTCGTCGGGGACGCGAGGCGCGACGGACGGTGGCCTGAATATTCGCAGGCTGTTGCGGGGCAGGGCTGCTTTTCCATCCTCAGTATTCCGGTGGGCCTTGAGGGCAACGCCCGCGGGGTGCTGAGCCTCTACAGCGGTCACCCCGGCGCATACAGTACGGACGTGGTGGGCCAGGCGGAAGCCTTCGTCCGCCAGGCGGCCAAAGGACTCACACTCGCACTGCGCATGGTGAAGCTGGAGGAAACCAAGGACGGCATGGCCGCGGCCATGCAGACGCGGACCGTCATCGACCTGGCCACCGGTGCCATCATGGCGCAAAACCGGTGCAGCCAGGCGGATGCCTTCACGGTGCTGCGCAAGGCATCCAACGCCCGGAACATGAAGCTCCGCGATGTTGCCGCCGCCGTGGTGTCATCGGTGGCCGGGGCTGAAGGGGTGTCAACCTACTTTGACGAGTAGGGATCCGGCCGTCCGGGATGCACCAGGAACAGCGGCGAATCGCTGAACGGCGCACGAAGCGGCAGGCCCTCCGCGCCGCAGTATTCATTGACCGCCTGGGCCAGCGCATCGCGTTCCTTGGCCGGGAGGGTGGATTCCCCCGCGCAGTAGTCCCTGAGGACCTGTTCCGAAGCGTCGCCGCCCAGTGAGACGAACTCCAGCCAGAGCTGGGCCATGTCCATGTGGTGTTCCTTGATGACAGCGCCCGTCAGGGCCTGCTGGTCTGCCTCATCCATTGTCCCCTCCTGGGTTGGATCCAATTCCTCCATGGCAGTTCGGAGCTGGCGTCCCGGCGGATGGGTGGCGGGCGACAATTTTCCTGCGGTCCCACGGCCCGCGGTTTTCCGGGACTCTGCTCCCTGCGCCGCGCAGCCGGGACGTCGTGGGGACCTTTGCCTCTAGGCAGGCGCACGTGGGACCGGCCACCCTGAGTGTCTGGAGCAAAGGAACCAGGAGGGAAGAAATCATGGGTGCTTGCGATGTCTGCGGCAGCAGCGACGGTCGGATGTTCACCGTCACCATGGGCAGCCAGACCGGGACGTTCGACAGTTTCGAATGTGCCATCCACATGATGGCGCCGGCCTGCGAGCACTGTGGATGCCGGATCCTGGGGCATCCGATTGACAGCGACGCCGGCGTCTACTGCTGCCTCCACTGCGCCAAGGAGGCAGGAAACCCGCACCACGCGGCCAAGGCAGAGCATACGACGGTTGCAGTTCCGGCCCAGGGTGCCGCCGCGGAGCAGCCCTGATCCGGCCGGATCAAAGGGAACCGGAAGTGGGGCATGATGGCGGGCGACGGACGCTTCAGGATAGTAGTGGGCGTGGACGGTTCGGACCAGTCCCGGGCGGCCATGGACTGGGCCATCGGGGAGTCCAGGCTGCGCGGCGGCGAAGTCCTGGCGCTGACCGCCTGGAGCTTTCCCTACGTCAGCGACGCCCTTGGTACGGCCTGGGACTATGAGATCTTCCAGAAGGATGCCCAGGCCATCCTCGAAGCGGAGCTTGCCCGCGTCAAGGACGCGGGCGGGAACGTGACCGGCAAGGTGGTGGAAGGCAACCCGGCCGCGGCGCTGGTGGACGCCTCCAGGAACGCGGACCTGGTGGCTGTGGGTTCGCGTGGCCACGGCGGGTTCACCGGGATGCTGCTCGGCTCGGTGTCCCACCAGACGATCCACCTGGCCCACTGCCCGGTGCTGGTCTTCCGTGAACCCCGCCCCGCTGAGGGTGCCGCGTCCGGGGGAGAACCTTCCGGTGAATGAAATCCCCGTCCTGTAAGCCTTCCGGTTTTGCGAGGCTTTCCGGATGGACATGATCCGGATTGAACCCCGCTGCCGCGTAATGATCGACAACGACTGGGCGGGGGACCCGGACGGGCTGGTCGCGCTGGCACACCACGCCTTGTCGCCTGCCAACCGGATCGTTGCCGTGACGGGTTCGCTGACCAACCCGATGTTCGGGCCCCCGGATGGCATGGCGCAGGCGGGCGCGGACCTGGCGGCGGACCTGCTCCGCGTCCTGAAGCTGCCGGAACCGGCGCAGGTGAAGGCGGGGCCGGACACACCGTTCACCGGGCAGCCGCGGACGAACCACGCCGCCCGTGCGATCGTTGATGCAGCCAAAGCCGGGGGAGAGCTCCCACTGGTCCTCGTCTGTGCCGGGCCACTGACGAACGTGGCCGATGCGCTCCTGCTGGATCCCGCCGCCGCCTCCCTGTTCACCCTTGCCTGGGTGGGCGGTGCTGCCCGGAACGGGGACGAGTACAACTACTTCACCGACCCGGCTGCCGCGGAGTTCGTGCTTGGCAACCGGGAGCTGGCCGTGTGGCAGTTCCCGGCCGAAACCTACCGGCAGGTTGTCGCGCCGGTGGCGGAACTGGACCAGGCCTTCCGGGACGGAGGCCCCGCCGGCGCCTGGCTCTGGGAGCACTTCCACGGCCTTGAGGTGCCGGACTTCGTGAAGTTCGGACCGCTGTGGTGCCTGGGCGACAGCGCGCCCTTGGTGGTCACAGGCCTGGACGGCGCCCCTGCCACGTTCACGGAAACGTCCGCCGCGCCGCAGCGGCGGACCTATACGGGCGTTGACACCCGGCTGGTGGTTGCGGACTTTGTGGCGAGGCTGCGGCTGCACACATAGCCGCCGGTCGTGCGAATGGCCCGGACTTCCACCAGAAAGTCCGGGCCATTGCGGCGTCGTCAGGCGGGCTGGGCCACAGGGGAGGCTGCATGGTCCCGGGCGAGGCTGCCCAGCCAGTGCGCGCTCTCCTTCGGCGTCCGCTCCTGGGTGGAACGGTCGACGGCGATCAGGCCGAACGTGGGCCGGTAGCCGAAGATCCACTCGAAGTTATCGAACGCCGTCCAGGCAATGTAACCCCGGACATCGATGCCGTCGGCAAGGCAGGCCGCAACGCCGTCGACCGCTGTTTTGAGGTACGCAACCCGCTGGGTGTCATCCTCGGTGGCAAGCCCGTTCTCGGTGACCATCACCGGGATGCCGGCAATCCGCGCGGCCTCGCGGATGGTGGCTTCCAGCGCCTGCGGGTAGATCTCCTCGCCCATCTGGTTGGTGGGAGCGCCTTCCGGCGCGGCGGCGTGTCCTTCCGGCCCGTAAACGGTGCGGCCGTACGTCTGGATGCCCACGAAGTCGTCGCCGCGGGAGGCCTCGAGGAAGCGCTCATTGACGTCGCGCCGTACCCTGTCCGCGGTCTCCTCGCCACCGGGGAGGGACTGGATGTCGGAGTTGGCCAGCGTCCAGCCCACCTGCAGTTCCGGCCGGTGGGCTTTGATCACGGCGGTGGCGGCCCGGTGGGCGGCCACCTTCACGGTGAACCCGGCCTCCGTGGAACAGAACTGGAACGGAGCCACGGTGCTGGCGTCCACGCCCAGGCGCTCCGCCGCGGCAGCCCACACCGGTACCGACCCGCGGTCGTCCGGCGCCTCTCCGCCGATGCCGAACGACTCCAGCAGCCAGGGAAGGTTGGGTTCGTTCAGGGTGCAGGCGACGCCGATGAGGCCGCCCAGGTGCGCCATGACCCGGTCGCAGTAGCGGGCGAACAACTCCGGGGTTTCCCGGGATTCCCAGCCACCGCGCCGCAGCAGCCACAGGGGAGACACGAAGTGGTGGAACGTCACCACCGGGGTCAGGCCGTGCTCCACACAGGCCTCCAGCACGCGCTTGTAGTGGTCCAGTTCAGCCAAGGAGAAGTGGCCTTCCTCCGGTTCGACACGCGCCCACTCGATGGAAAAGCGGTAGCTGCTGAAACCCAGGCCGGCGATCAGGGCGATGTCCTCACGGTAGCGGTGGTAGTGGTCCACCGCATCCCCGGACGGCTCGGCGAAGATCGTCCCGGGCAGGTGCTCCAGGAACCAGGTATCGCTGTTGACGTTGTTGCCTTCCACCTGGTGGCCTGCGGTGGCGACGCCCCACAGGAAGTCGCGGGGGAACGGGTTGGTCATGGGGTTCCTTTCGTGATGGGGGCCGTGGCGGCGCCCAGGCGTCTCTGCCTCCACCCATCCTGTCCGGCCGCGTGACCGCCGCCACAATACATTTTCAATCAATGACATTGTCATGTCTGGCGGCCGCGGCCCCGGCCGATTCTTGAAGGGAGCCGGCGAGCTAGCCAGCCCCCGCAACCGTTTCTCCGTCATCACATCAGAATGCAAAGGCGCACTACATGAAACTTCCGAACTCCACCGCCCGTGCGAGCTCCGCCGTTCTGGCCGGCGCGCTGCTGATGGGTTCCCTGGCCGCCTGCGGCGGAGGCAGCTCCCAGGCTGCCAACTCCGTTGACAAGACCACCCTCACCATCGGTGTCGAGAGCGACTCGGGCTCCTTCGGCTACGACCCGCTGCGGGTTTCCGACGCACAGCGCCAGTTCATGGAGGGCCTGTACGACAACCTGCTGGAACTCCAGCCCGACGGCAGCACCGGACCCGGCCTGGCCACCGCCTTCGACTACAACGCGGACAACACCGTCCTGACCCTCACCCTCAAGGAGGGCATCACCTTCACCGACGGCTCCACGCTGGACGCCGCCTTGGTGAAGGCAAACTTCGACCGCCGCTCCGATACCGCCCTGAGTGCCTACTCAGCCATCGCCAAGGGCGGGGCCCAGGAAATCGCAAGTGTCGACGTCGTCAGCCCCACCAAGGTGGCCATCACCTTCGCCAAGCCGCAGCCGGGCTTTGAAAAGAACCTGACTTCCACCATGGGCATGATCGTAGGCAAGAACGGCGTCACCGACTCCGCCAGCCTGGCCACAACCCCGGACGGCTCCGGCCCGTACACACTGGATCCGTCCACGGTGAAGGGCAATAAATACGTGATGGTCAAGAACGACAAGAGCGCCGACGCAGCCGACTACGCGTACAAGAAGATCACCTTCAGCGTGATCATGGACCCGCAGGCCCGCGCCAACGCCCTGGTGTCCGGCCAGGCCGACGTTGCCCAGCTGACATCACCCACCGTTGACTTCGCCAAGTCCAAGAGCGTGGGCGTCTCGCAGATCGGCGGAACCGTCCAGACCATGATCTCCTTCGACAAGACCGGTAAGACCGCACCCGCGTTCGGCAGCGAAAAGGTCCGCCAGGCCATCCAGTACGCCATCAACCGGCAGGCCCTGGTGGATGCGCTGCACAAGGGTGACGTCCCCGCCTGGAACGCCCTGCCCAAGGATTCCGCCGGCTTCACCGAGGCCCTGAACACCGAGTTCGCCTACAACCCGGAGAAGGCCAAGAGCCTGCTGGCCGAGGCCGGCTACCCCAACGGCTTCGAGTTCACCATTATCGCCGGCGCCCAGACCCAGACGGATCTGCAGGCCGTCCAGAAGGACCTCGCCGCCGTCGGCATCACCATGAACGTGAAGATGGCCGCCTCCACCGATGAGGCCTTCGCCGCGGTCGCCACCACCCCGCTGGGCTACTCACCCCTGAGCTGGGACAACCCGACGGGCCTGATGTTTGGGGCCATCCTGAATGGCTTCACCAACGTCCAGAAAGCCACCGATGAGCAGCTCACCGCCGCTACCGGCGAAGTGGCGGCCGCCAAGGACGACGCCGCGAAGAAGGTGGCCCTGACCAAGCTGAATACCCGCCTGGTGGAGTCCGGCTGGCTGGTCCCCCTGTATGAGTCGCTGTCCAACTGGGGCTACAACACCAAGAAGGTCCAGGAAGTGAAGTTCGCGGGCACCAACGCCTACCCGCTGCTCTCCTCCTACAAGCCCACCAACTGATCCAACGCGCCCGGCGCCCCTGTCTACCTGGGGGCGCCGGGCCTGACCAAGGGAGGTCACCCATGGCAATGTTCGTTGCCAAGCGCCTGCTGATGGCGCTCGCTACGGTGCTGGTGGTTGCGGTGCTGGCGTTCCTGCTGGTGCACGCCATGCCGGGCAGCCCCGGGGCCGTGTCCCTCGGAGCCGGCGCCTCCCAGGATGCCATCAACCAGCTCAACCAGCAGCTGGGCTGGAACGATCCGCTCGTCACCCAGTTCTTCCGCTGGCTGGGGGACGCCGTGCAGGGCAACCTGGGCGTCTCGCTGATCGACGGCCGCTCCGTCAGCGCGGACTTGGCGGCACGCCTGCCGGTCACGGCGTCCCTCGCCGCCGGCGCCACCATCCTCAGCGCCGTCCTGGGTATCGCCCTGGGAGTAACCGCGGCGGTCCGCGGCGGGTTCCTCGACCAGGCCATCGGCGGATTCGTGGGACTGCTGGTCGCCCTGCCGGCCTTCTGGGTGGGCATCATCTTCGTCTACCTGTTCGCCGTCCAGTCCTCGGTGTTCCCGGCCACCGGCTACGTGCCCTTTGAGGTTTCACCGCAGGACTGGGCGTTGTCCCTCGCGTTGCCGGTGATCACCTTGGCAGTGGGCGGTGCCGCCTTTATCGCCCGCCAGACCAGGGCCTCCATGCTTGAGGCGCTGCAGCAGGAGCACATCCGCACGCTGCGTGCCACGGCCACCCCGACGTGGAAGATCCTCTACGTCCATGCCCTGCGCTACGCCAGCCTGCCCATCGTGGCCGGCATCGCCCTGCAGTTCATCGGCCTGTTCGGCGGATCCGTCATCGCCGAGCAGCTGTTCGCCATGCCCGGCCTGGGCCAGGCCGTCCAGTCCTCCGTCAGCACCCACGACGCCCCCGCCGTACAGGGCGTGGTGGTGATCGCCACCGTGGTGGTGGTCGCCGTCAACCTGGTGCTGGAACTGGCCACCAAGTTCCTCGACCCGAAGTTGCGTGCCTCATGATTCCCTCCATCGCCCCGGCCCCCTCGGATGCGGACCAGCCAGCAAGCACGACGGCGTCCGCAGCGCCCGCGCGCAGCGCCGGCAAAGCGGCGGTCACCAGGTTGTCCCGGCACCGGCTGCCCACCTCGCCCGGCGCAGTGGCCGGCATCGTCTGGCTCGCCGCGCTGGTTGCAGCGTCACTGACCTCCCCGCTCTGGCTGCCGTTCAAGACAGAGGACCAGGATTTCACCGCGGTCCTCTCCGGCCCCACCGCCGCGCACTGGCTGGGCACCGACGAACTGGGCCGGGACATCCTCAGCCGCATCTTCGCCGCCGCGGCCGGCACCCTGGGAACGTCGCTGATCACGGTGATTGTCGGCGTCGGACTTGGCACCATACTGGCCATGGCCGCTGCCGGTGCGGGCGAGCGGGTGGAAGCGGTGATCAGCCGGGTCACCGAAGTCATGATGTCCCTGCCCGGCACCGTGATCATCCTGGCGGTCATCGGCGCGGTGGGAACCAACATCCCCGTGGTCATGGCCATCCTCGGCATCCTGATGTCCGCCGGGATCTACCGGGTGATCCTGGGCCAGGCCAAGTCCCTGCAGTCCCAGCTCTATGTAGACGCCGCCACGGTGGACGGACTCAGCCCGCTGGGCATCAGCCTCCGCCACGTCCTGCCGGGCCTGGCCAACACCATCGTGGTCCAGGCGGCGCTCATCTTCGCCGTGGGCATGCTGATCCAGGCCGGCCTGGCGTTCATTGGATTCGGACCGCCCATCCCGCAGCCCAGCTGGGGCGGCATGATCCAGGGCGCCTCCCAGCACGTCTACGACGCCCCGTGGATGATGGTGCCCACAGGCGCCGTGCTGGCACTGACGGTGCTGTCCGCCAACGCCATCGGCAACGCCCTCGGCAAGGCACCCAACGCCGCCGCCCCGCACTTGCCTTCGGCGGCAGCCCGCAGGCAGCGCGCCAAAGCGGTGGCCGCCATCGCGGCGGCCGAACCGGCTTCCGGGTTCGCGCCGGCACCAAACAACGACGGGCAGGGGGCGCTCAGCGTCCGCAACCTGTCGGTCGGCGTGGATTCTGCAGGTTCGGGCAACGGCGTGCGCCCGGTCACCGATGTCTCCTTCGACGTCGCACCCGGCTCGGTCCTTGGCCTGGTGGGTGAGTCCGGCTGCGGCAAGACCATGACCGCGCTGTCCCTGCTCGGCCTGCTGCCTTCCGGAGTGTCCGTGACGGGCGGGCAGATCCTCTGGAACGGCAGGAACCTGGCCGCCACCACGGACAGGGACATGGAAGCCGTCCGCGGCCGCGGGATCGCGCTCATCAGCCAGGAGCCCATGCGGGCCCTGGATCCGATGTTCACCGTGGGCTACCAGCTCACCGCGGCGATCCGCCGGCTCCGCGGGATGGGCAGGGCCGGGGCGCGCCAGGAGGCCCGGAGCCTGCTGGAGAAGGTTGGCATCGTGGATGCTGAACGCATCCTGAGGACGTACCCGCACCAGATCAGCGGCGGCATGGCCCAGCGCGTGGCCATCGCACTGGCGCTCTCCGGGCAGCCCAGACTGCTGGTGGCGGACGAACCCACCACTGCACTGGACGTCACCGTGCAGGCCGAAATCCTGTCCCTGCTCCGGGCCCTGGTGAAGGATTCCGGCATGTCCGTGGTGATGGTGACCCACGACCTTGGCGTGGTGGCGGACATCTGCGACCAGGTGGCCGTCATGTACGCCGGGCAGGTGGTGGAAAACGGGAAGACCGCTGACATCCTGGACGACCCCCGCCACCCCTACACCCTGGCCCTGCTTGCCGCAGACCCGCACGCCAACGACGCCGACACCATGCCGGAACGCCTCGCCACCATCAGCGGCCAGGTGCCCCAGCCCAAGGACTGGCCCACCGGCTGCCGCTTCGCGGCGCGCTGCCAGTTCGCCGGCTCCGCCTGCACGGACCCCGTCCCGCTCCTGGCGTCCGGCACCGGCGACGGCCTGGTGCGCTGCGTCAAGGCCGACCAGCTCGCCGTCGAAGGCATGGACTGGCTGGCCACGGATGTACCCGCCGTCCGCCTCCTCCCGGTCAGCCCGGCCGGCACGAACCACTCCGCGATTGAAAAGGACCTGGCATGAGCACCGCAGTCACGGAACGCCGCGACCCCTCGCAGGACCCCGCCACGGCCCCCCTGCTGGAGGTGAAGGATCTGGTGGTCCGCTACGGCTGGGGACGCAAGGCAGCCGCAGCGCCGGCCGCCGTCGACCACGTCAGCTTCAGCATCGCGTCCGGTGAAACCGTGGGCCTGGTGGGGGAGTCCGGCTCCGGGAAGTCCACCATCGGCAAAGCGGTCCTGGGGCTGCAGAAGGTTTCCGGCGGGTCCATCAGCTACCAGGGCCGGGACATCACGTCCGCCGGCCCCGCGCAGCGCCGGGCCCTGGGCGGGGCGCTGCGCGCGGTCTTCCAGGACCCCAATTCCTCCCTGAACCCGCGGAACACCATCGGCACCTCGCTGGCCGAACCGCTCCGCCTGCGCGGCGCGTCCCCGGCCGAGGCCCGGGCCAAGGCCGAGGAGATGCTGGAACGCGTCGGTCTGCCGCGCGAGGCCGTGGACCGGTACCCGAGCCAGTTCTCCGGCGGCCAGCGGCAACGCATCTCGGTGGCCCGCGCCCTGATCTGCGACCCGAAGCTGGTGGTCTGCGACGAAGCCGTCAGCGCCCTGGACCTCTCCACCCAGGCCCAGGTCCTCAACCTGCTGGCCGACCTCCGCGACGAACGCGGCCTGAGCTACCTGTTCATCGCCCACGACATCGCCGTGGTCCAGTTCCTGGCCCAGCGCGTGGTGGTGCTCTACCGCGGACAGGTGATGGAAACCGGGCCGGCCGCGGACGTCACCGAAAACCCGCGGCACCCGTTCACGCAGGCGTTGGTGGCCGCCTCCCCCGTGCCGCGGCCCGCCGAACAGGCCGCCCGGCGCGAAGCCCGCGAGTCCCTGGGCGTCCGCACCGGCGCCGCCGCAGTCCCCGGGCCGGGCGGCTGCCCCTTCCGGCTCCGCTGCCCCCTGGCCACCGACCTCTGCGCCAGCGAGCGGCCAGCGCTGCGCCCTGTGGGCACGGCCGACGTCGCCTGCCACTACGCCTAGATTCCTTGACCTACTTCAGAACGGACCATCTCCGCATGACACCCACCCCCTGGCACGCCGCCATGATCACGCCCGAACAGGACTTCGACGGCGCGCCTCGCCTCCGCAAGGAATTCGCCCTTGAGGAGGGGCACGGTGACGTGGTGCAGGCGACGCTCCGTGCCACCGCCTTCGGCATCTACGAGGCCTTCATCAACGGCACTCCGGTGGGCCCGGACGTCCTGAGCCCCGGCTGGAGCTCCTACGAGTGGCGGCTCCGCTGCCGGAGCTACGACGTCAAGTCCCTGGTGACGCCCACGAGTGTCCTCGGGGTGGAACTGGGCAACGGCTGGTACCGCGGACGGCTGGCCTGGCACGGGCTGTCCAACCTGTACGGCAGCGAGCTGGGCTTTTTCGGGCAGCTGGACATCGAATTCGCCGACGGCCACGTGCAGTCCGTCGCATCGGACACCACGTGGCAGGCCGGCCCGTCCGCCACCACCTTCAACGACCTGTACGACGGCCAGACCATCGACGCGCGCCGCAACCAACCAGGCTGGGCGGCGCCCGGCTTCGTGCCCGGCACAGACTGGGCCGGTGTCCGGGAACTGGCGTTCGACGGCGGCCGGCTGGCTGAGCCGGTGGGCCCGCCCGTGGTGCGTGCCGGCGTCGTCCGTCCCGTGGAAGTCTTAACCTCATCCGCCGGGAGGACCCTGGTGGACTTCGGCCAGAACCTGGTGGGGTGGCTGCGGTTCAGCGTGCGGGGGGAGGCAGGGCAGGCCATCACCGTGCGGCATGCCGAGGTGCTGGAGGACGGGGAACTGGGCGTCCGTCCGCTGCGGTCGGCCAAGGCAACGGACACATTTGTCCTCTCCGGCGGCCTGGATACATTCGAGCCCACCAAGACCTTCCACGGTTTCCGCTACGCCGAGGTCACCGGCTGGCCCGGGACCCTGGCGCCGGACGACCTGGAGGCCGTGGTGGTCCACTCCGACCTGGAGCGCATTGGGACTTTCGAGTGCTCCAACGAGCTCGTCAACCAGCTGCACCGCAACATCGTCTGGGGGCTGCGCGGCAACTTCCTGGACCTGCCCACCGACTGCCCGCAGCGTGACGAACGCCTCGGCTGGACGGGCGACATCGCCGTCTTCGCCCCCACCGCCGCCTACCTATACGACGTCAGGGGCTTCCTGCAGGACTGGCTGCTGGACCTCGCCGCCGAGCAGAAGGCGCAGGACGGGCTGGTGCCCATTGTGGTCCCGGACGTCCTGAAGTACTGCCCGCAGCCGCCGCAATTCCCCGCGCCGGAGTCCTCCGCGCTGTGGAGCGAGGCGTCCGTATGGGTGCCGTGGGCGCTGTGGGAGGCGTATGGGGACCTGGGCGTGCTGGATGCACAGTACGACTCGATGGCCGCGCACACCCGCCGGGTGGAGGGCCTGCTGTCACCGGCCGGGCTGTGGGACTCCGGCTTCCAGTTCGGCGACTGGCTGGACCCGGATGCCGCGCCGGACCAGCCGTGGGCAGCGAAGGCGGACACCGCCGTCGTGGCCACCGCGTGCATGTACCGCACCGCGCGGCTCACCGCGCAGGCCGCCGGGCTGCTGGGAAGGCACGACGACGAGGCACACTTTGAAGCGCTCGCCGCCCGGGTACGGGCAGCCTTCGCTGAACACTACGTGGCGCCCGGCGGCACCATCCGCAGCGACTGCACCACCGTGTACGCGCTCGCCATCGCCTTCGACGTGCTGGCCACCCCGGAGCTGCGGGAATTCGCCGGCAACCGCCTTGCCGAACTGGTCCGGGGCAACGGCTACCGGGTGTCCACCGGGTTCGCCGGGACCCCGTTCATCACCCACGCCCTCACGGACACCGGGCACGTGGACGAGGCCTACCGGCTGCTGCTGGAGGAGGGCTGCCCGTCGTGGCTGTACCCGGTGACGATGGGTGCCACCACCGTCTGGGAACGCTGGGACTCCATGCTCCCGGACGGCACCATCAACCCGGGCGAGATGACGAGCTTCAACCACTACGCCCTCGGCGCGGTGGCGGACTGGATGCACAAGGCCATCGGCGGCATCCGTCCCCTCGCGCCCGGCTACGCGCGCGTGCTGATCCAGCCGCGGCCGGGGGAGGGGATCGACTGGGCCAGGACGTCGTTGAAGACCCCGCACGGAGAGGTCCGCGTCGAGTGGACGCACGACGGCGGGGAGTTCCGGCTCGAGGCGACCGTCCCCGGCGGGGTGGCGGCCGACGTCGTGCTTCCGGACGGTGCGCGGCACAGCGTGGGCGGCGGGACGCACTTCTTTGGCGCCCTAACCGGCGTGCTCGTGAAGTAGCCCGATGGCCGCCAACCCCATCCTTCCGGGCTTCAATCCGGATCCCAGCATCGTCCGCGCACCCGGCGGCTATTACGTTGCCACCTCGTCCTTCGAATACCTGCCCGGCCTGCCCATTTATCACAGCGATGACCTGGAGAGCTGGTGCCTCATTGGCCACGTGGCCACCCGGGAGGAGCAGGTCCAGCTTGCCGATGTGCCCACGCCCGGTGGGGTGTGGGCGCCGACCCTTCGGTACCACGACGGGATCTTCTATCTCATCGTCACCGTCTTCCTGGGCGGCCGGGGGTGCGTCGTCTTCACGGCAGAGGATGCCGCAGGGCCGTGGAGCGACGGGATTGTCATCGATGCCGTGGACGGCATCGACCCGGATCTTGCCTGGGATGGGGATGGAACCGCCTACGTGACGTTTGCCCGGCACCCGGACGGGATCCAGCAGGTCCGGGTGGACCTCGCCACCGGCCGGGCATTGGAAACCCCGCGCCCGTTGTGGTCCGGAAGCGGGCTCTACTCGCCGGAAGGACCACACCTCTACAAACGCGGCGACTGGTGGTACCTGATGGCAGCCGAGGGCGGGACGGACCGCGGACACGCCGTTACCGTGGCGCGTTCGCGGCGCCCGGACGGGCCCTTCGACACGGCGCCGCACAATCCGGTCCTCACCGCGGCGGGGACCGGTTCCCCCGTCCAGAACACAGGGCACGCAGACCTGGTGGACCTTCCCGACGGCAGGACGGCCATGGTCCTGCTGGGCGTCCGTCCGCTGGGCCTCACCCAGGCCTTCTCACCTCTTGGCCGTGAGACGTTCCTGGCCGCGGTGGACTGGATTGACGGGTGGCCCCACGCCCGGCTGCCGCTGGTTACCGGGAGTCCCTCCGAACGGGCCGGGTACGACTTCGGCAACGGCGCAGGGCTGGAAGGTGCCGCCTGGATCGGTGTGCGCAGGATGCCCGCGGAGATTGCAGCGCCGACGCCGGCCGGCCTGGTGCTCAAGGGCGACGGGAGCACGCTGGGATCGCCCCGGGCAACGTTCCTTGGACAGCGGCAGCGCCACCTGGGGATGGAATGCCGCGCGGTGCTCGATGTCAGTTCCGGCGCAGGCGGACTCGGCGTCCGCAACGCCGAGGACAACTGGTTCGGTGTGGAAGCCGCGCAAGTGGGGGACACCATCAGGGTGGCGGCGCACGCCGTCGTCGCCGGCTTCGACCGCACCTGGGAAGCGCAGCTTCCCTGTGGCCACGTGGAGCTGGCAATCGTGACCACCCCGCCCCCGCGGGACTTCAGCGCTGGTGCCGTCGGCGGTGACCGGATCAGGCTCCTCGCCAAAGCTGCAGGGCAGGACGCCGATGGCGGGGACGTGCTGCTGGCCGAACTCGACGGGAGGCACTGGGCTTTCGAAACCGCCCAGGCATTCACCGGCCGCGCTTTTGGTGTCTTCGCCGTCGACGGGGAGGTGTTGATCCGGCAGCTGACGTACCGCGGCACTGACCCTCAGGCGTAGGGCGCGCTGGCTGCTTATGCCGTGAGGAAGCGGGCGAACCCGGCGTGGACCTCGTGGACGGTGACGGCGCCGGTCCCGAGGAGCCGTGCCTTGGCCCGGAGCCGGGCCAGGAGGTCCTCGGTGGGGTGTCCGAAGACCTCGATGGACTTCATCGTGATGAGCGGGGCTACTGGAGGGAACTTGGCGCCTGCCACCGTCAGGTGCAGCTCCAGCGAGGCAAGGCCGGTGTGGAGGTGCAGGACCTTCATGGTGGATCCGTCCTCCGAGAAATAGACGCAGTACGAGAGGATCTGCGGCTCGTTCTGCTCCACAAACGCGGCAAGCCCGGCCATCGCCTCCTTGAGTTCATCCAGCTTGCCCGGGCGGACCTCCGAGGTGTCCAGGTAGGCGATGAAGTTGCCCACTCCAATCTCCTTGTCATTTTTGTGGGGTTAACAGCCGGGCCCGGACGGGAACCGGGTGCACGGCCCGGGCCGGATCTGCAAGGATGTGCGCAAGGACCATCCCTTTTACCTGGAGGACTTATGCCGTACACCGTGGATTTCAAGAACGTGTCCACCACCGGCCTGGAATCGTCGCCGGTGGCGGACGCGCTCGCCGGGCTTCGGGCCAACGAAGCGCGCTACTACAAGAACAAGTACGACCATGATTTCACCGTCACGCCAGCGGAGGAAGCCCCTGGCGTGCTCGACTACGTCAACACCATCCTCTCCGCGGAGCGGGAACTGGTGATCTCCTCAAAGCCCCTTGAGGTGTCCTCCTTTGAGGTGGACGGGCTGCGGATGGCGTATGTGTTTTACGAGTCCGGGCTGGCGATCAACGTGATGTACGGGCTGGAGGACGGAGCGAAGCGGGCCGTCGGGTTCAAGCTTTCCGACGGCATGGAGGTCCCGGAGGAGCTTGCCTCACGCTTCAAGTTCGCCCGCCAGAAGTCCAAGCTCGCGGGTACGATCCGCGGCTCGTACTTCGTGATCAAGGGTCAATACTGAACCGGCCAGTACTGACCCGCGGCATCGCTCTTACGTCTGCTCGGGAATCCAGAAGGGCGCGCTCACCCCGGCCCCGGTGAGGTTGTCGCAGCGGACCAACTGGGTGCCGATGCGCTCGAGCGGACAATCGACGTACGTGGTGGGGGCATCGGAGGTTACGTCCGACGATTCCGCCGGCGTTCCGTCCGGAACAAGCGTGGCCAGGGCGGCAGCAAGAACCGCGAAACTGCGATCGAACATGGGTGTCTCCTGCTACGGACATGGATGACAGGAAACGCCCCGGGCGGGGCGTTTTATCAGCTGCCCAGCGAGCCGTGAATGCGCTGCACCGGCGCCCATTTGCGCCTGCAGGGTCAGGGTACGCGTTCCGTAAAACCCGCTGAAAGGGTGCCGCCTACCCCATTTTCGCCCGGTGTGGAACCGCCGCGGGGTAGGTACCCGTTTGGGGGGTACCTACCGCACACCCATCAGCGCGGGACCGCGGAAACCAGCGGTGCGCAGCTGTTGCGGGGCAGGTAATCGGCTCTAACTTCGATCCGTCGTGCGCCGTCGGGAAGCTTGCCCTGCATCCGCCCGAGGACCAGTTCAAGGGCGTGGACGGCGAGCATGTCCAGGGGTTGCCGGATCACGTTCAGCGGGGGCGTGGTCAGCTCCGTCCAGGGGTTGTCATCGAAGACGATGAGGGAAAGTTCTTCCGGGATGCGTGTGCCCATTTGGACCAGCCGGCGGACTGAGCTTTGGACCTGGGCGGTGTTGGCGACGATGAGGGCCGTGGGCGGCTGGTGCATCGACAACAATGATCCGACGGCGTCCCCGCCTGCGTCTCCGCGGAAGGGAACATCACGGATGAGCAGCGGGTCCACGGGCAGGGACGCGGCGTGGTGGGCTGCCTTGTAGCCGTTGACGCGGGCGCTGCCGGTGGACGTGGTGAGGGGGCCGGTGACCAGCCCTATGCGGGTGTGGCCGAGGCTGATGAGGTGGTCGGTGGAGCGCCGGGCCGAGTCGAAGTTTTCAATACTGACAACGTCGACGTCTTCCAGTTCTTCTATGGTGCGGTCGATGAAGACGACGTTGACGCCAAGGTCGCGCAGGCGCCGCCATTTTTCGATGTTGCCGCCCGTGGGGGTGGCTATGACGCCGCTGACGGAACGGTCCAGCAGCGTGTCCAGGGAGTCCGCCTCCAGGTGCGGATCTTCCTGGGTGGTCATCAGTACGACCTGCACTCCATGGCTGCGCGCCTCCCAGACGATCCTGTCCGCGAGCCGGGCGAAGAAGGGATTCGAGAGGTCCGTGACCACGAGGCCGATGGTGAGGGCATGCCCGGCGCTGAGCTCGCGTGCGGCCGCCCGGGGCCGGTAGCCCAGGTCCTCAATGACCCTCAGGACCTCCTGCCGCTTGGCGGGCGCGACAGGTCCGGAATCCGGATTCAAGACCCGCGAGACCACGGAAACGGACACTCCCGCCGCCGCTGCTACATCGCGAATAGTAGGCGCTTTGCGCACCGCTCCTCCTTGAGGCACGTGACCTGTCGTCGTTTTTCTGCTGCCCCCGGCCCTGCCGCTTCTGTTACGCCCAGGGCCTGGAGTGACCGTTGACACAGCTTATCACCGGCTGGTACAAAAGTGGAACCGGTTCCACTCCGGACAGTTTTCAGGAAAAAGACGACAAAGAAGTTGCGCCATCCGATCACCCGGACGGGCATTTCTTTGCCCCGGCACCCATCAGAGAGATTCCCGTGAACCTTCATAAACTCCTCAGCGACCGCGAGCAGCAATCCCGCCCCATCCGCGTTGGCCTGATCGGCGCAGGACGCTACGGAACGATGTACCTGGCGCAGGCGAACAACATTCCCGGCATCCATGTCGTCGCCATCGCGGACATCAACATCAAGCGCGCGGAGGGCGCCTTCGCCCTTGTGGACTGGCCCGCCGCGCAGGTGGCCCCGGACATCGCGACGGCACTGAGGGAACGCTCCACGGCCATCGTTGCCAACGCCGACCAGTTGTTCGACGTCGACATCGACGTCATTGTCGAAGCCACGGGCAATCCGATCGTCGGCATCAAGCACGCCTTGAAGGCGATCGAAACCAGGAAGCACATCATCATGGTCACCGTCGAAGCGGATGCCCTGGCCGGCCCTGCACTGGCCAGGCGGGCAGAAGAAGCAGGCGTCGTGTACTCCATGGCCTACGGGGACCAGCCGGCGCTCATCATGGAACTCGTCGACTGGGCCCGTACCAGCGGCTTTGACGTCGTCTGCGCGGGAAAGGGCGCGAAGTACCTGGAGCACTACCACGAGATGAACCCGGACAACGTCTGGGAAAACTGGGAGTTCTCCAAGGAGCTAACCGACTCGGGGCAGCTCAACCCCTACATGCACACCTCGTTCCGCGACGGCACCAAGGCCGCCATCGAAATGGCGGCGGTAGCCAACGGCGCTGGGCTCGCCCCCTCCGATTCCGGGCTCAGCTTCACGCCCGGCAACGTCGAGGAAATCGCAACGATCTGCCGCCCGGCCGCCGTCGGTGGCGCCCTGGCCCATGAAGGAAGCGTCGACGTCATGTCCAGCGTCAACCGCGATGGCAGCTGGATCAGCCACAACACCCAGGAAGGCGTCTTCGTTGTGGTGAAGGCGACCAATGGTTACGTGTCCGGCTGCTTCAATGAATACCCCTGGCACCCCGACCCCACCGGCCAGTACGCCGCCCTGTACCGCCCCTACCACTATGTCGGACTGGAGCTCAACGTCTCGATCGCCAACGCAGCCCTCCGCGGCATCCCCACCGGAGGGCCGGTAGGCTTCTTCGGCGACGTCGTGGCCACGGCCAAGAAGGACCTCAAAGCCGGAGAATTCCTCGACGGCGAAGGCGGCTTCACGGTCTGGGGCAAGCTGGTTTCCGCCAAGCACTCGGTGGCCACCGGCGCCCTCCCCGTCGCCCTGGCCCACCACGTGGAGCTGCGTAACGATGTCGCCAAGGGAGCGATCGTTGGCTGGGACGATGTCATCATTGATGACTCCTTGTCCCAGGCCCTGGAACTGCGCAGGGAAACCGAAGCGCTCATCACAACAGCCGCCGCCGTCGCCTGAGCCCGTTGTGCAGGCCGGCAAACCAATCCCGCAGCAGCCTGCGACCACCGCGTCTGCCCGCAGCACCGCATCCTTCCAATGAAGAAAGGCATCGAATGAAACTCACCACCCGCGCCATCACCGGGGTGCTGGCAACCAGCCTGGCCGCGACCCTGCTGGCCGGCTGCGCAGGCGCCCAGCAGGCCGGCCAGACCGGACCTGTCGCCAAAATCCAGCTCTCCATACCCGACCCACTGACTTCCTCGGTCGGTGTGACCGCCCAGCATTTCGCCGACCAGGTCAAGAAGACCTCCAACGGCTCAGTCCAGGTGACCGTCGTTCCCAACGGCACGAGCTTCAGCGGGGACCAGAACGCCGCAGTGACACGGTTGCAGGGCGGATCGCTCGACGGCCTCATCCTCTCAACCTCCGTCTACGCCTCGGTAGTCCCGGAGATGAACGGCATCAGCATCCCCTACCTCTTCTCTGACACGAAAGAGGAAGCGGCATTCCTCGCCGGAGAACCCGGAAAGGTCCTCAAGGACAAACTGGCGGCCAAGGACACGGTGGCACTGTCCTTCCTGACCCGCACCGGCCGGGAAATCACGAACTCCGTCCGCCCCATCGAGCAGCCGTCCGACCTGAAGGGCCTGAAGATCCGGGTGCCGGGCAATACCCTGTGGACTGATTTCTTCGGCAAGCTGGGGGCCAGCCCCACCACCATGGCCTTCTCGGAAGTCTTCACCGGCCTGCAGACCGGAACCATCGACGGCCAGGAAAACCCCATCGAGGTGCCCTGGACGAACAAGTTCTCCGAGGTGCAGAAGTACGTCTCGATGACCAACCACATCAACGATGCCTGGGTCCTGGCACTGTCTTCGAAGAAGTGGGACTCCCTGACCGACGACCAGAAGAAGGCCCTCACCGCCGCTTCCGAAGAAACGGCAACCTTCAAAACCGGTTATGACGAGGAACAGTCAAAGAAGCAACTGGATGAGCTGACAGCCAAGGGCATGAAAGCCAACGAACTCAGCGCGGAGGGACTGGCCGGGTTCAAGGCCGCCTCCGAAAGCCTCTACCCGGAGTTCTCCAAGCTCATCGGCAAGGAATTCTTCGACCAGGCCATCGCCTTCGCCGGCAAGAAGTAGCGCTGCCGGGTGGGAGCAACCGGCTCCCACCCGCACCAACACTCCACTCCCCACCGAGATCCCGCTATCAATGTCGACAGTCTGGAAAACCATGAAACCCACCGTTGCTCCCCAGGACTACGAGGAAGTCCTTCCCCTCGAAGCGGAGGAAATGCTTCACCACGATCACGTGCCAACCCGCTGGAGCGGTGCGGCATGGCTCGACAAGACGCTCGAATGGATTGTGGGAGCAGCGATCCTCGCGGAGCTCGTGGTGATCCTCCTGAACATCACGGTCCGCGTCATTACGGGTGATTCGGTGCTGTGGACCCAGGAAGTGTCCGAGATTGCCCTGCTGACCATCGCCTTCATCGGTGGCGCCATTGCCTACCCCAAGGGTGCCCACATGTCCGTCCAGGCGCTCATCATGCGCCTGCCCGCAACCTGGAAGCCCTACCTCGCGGCCCTTGTTGACTGGCTCGTCTTTGTCATGAGCGCAGGAGCGCTTGCCCTGTTCGTGCCCACCCTCGTACAGCAGCTCGAGGAAAAGACCCCCATCCTTCAGCTGCCCGTGTTCTGGGTCAACACGCCCTTCTCGCTGGGCATGGTCCTCATCGCCTGGTTTGCCCTGGTCAAACTCCGCCGGCAGCCTTGGCGTCCCGCCGTCGTTGGTGCCGGAATCGCGGCCGCGCTCGTCGCCGTCGTCCTCGTCTCACCGCCGCTGTTCTACTACGCCTCCCCGAACCTCCTGCTCGTGGTGGTCCTCGTGGCCCTGTTTGGCCTGCTGTTCCTGGGACTCCCCATTGCGTTCGTGCTGGCCCTCGCTTCGGGGATCTACCTGTACCTGGGCGGCATCTCCGATGTCAGTGCCATCCCCATCGGCATGGCGTCAGGCGCCAAGGGCTTCGTGCTGCTTGCCATTCCGTTCTTCATCCTCGCCGGCACGGTCATGAACTCCGCGGGCCTGACCCTGCCGCTGGCCAAGCTCGTCGACGCCCTCATCGGCCATCTCCGCGGCGGCCTGCTGCAGGTGGTGGTGGTCACCATGTACATCTTCTCCGGCATCTCCGGCTCGAAAGTCGCCGACGTCGCAGCCGTTGGCACCACCATGCGCGGCATGCTCGAAGAGCGTAAATACCCGCGGGGCGAAGTGGTGGCGGTCCTGTCGGCGTCGGCCATCATGGGCGAGACCATTCCGCCCAGCATCGTTCTGCTCATCCTGGGCTCCATCACCACCATCTCCACCACCACCCTGTTCCTGGCAGGCTTCGTGCCTGCCGCGTTCCTCGCCCTGGTGGTCATGGCCCTGGTGTTCCTGAGGGCGCGCAAGCAGGGAGGCGTGCCCAGCGCCAAGGCCACGTGGCGGGCTCGGGGTTCCGCCACCTTCTTCGCGCTGCCCACGCTCCTCCTGCCAGTGGGCATGGTCGTGGGGATCCTGAGCGGATTCGCCACCCCCACCGAGGTGTCCTCCGTCGCCGTCGCCTACGCGTTCGTCCTCGCGGCAGCATACCGGCGCGGCAGCAAGCGCCTGCTTGGCGACACCCTGCGTGAAACCACGACGACGGCGGGCATGGTGCTGTTCATCATCGCGGCGGCCTCGCCCCTGGCCCAGACCCTTGCCCTCGCCGGTGTTTCGCAGCAGATCCACGACCTGATGTCCGGCCTGGGAGACTCTCCTGTCCTGTTCATGCTCTTCACCATCGTGCTGCTGGTCATCATGGGCCAGCTTCTCGAAGGCCTGCCCGCGGTGCTCATCTTCGCCCCGCTCCTGTTGCCGATCGCCACTGATTTCGGCGTCAACCCGGTGCAGTACGCCATGGTCCTCATCATCTCCATGGGCATCGGCTCCTTCGCCCCGCCCGCGGGCGTAGGCTTCTACGTCGCCTGCGCCACCGCCCGCGAAACCGTTGAAAACAGCCTTAAGCACTTCTGGCCCTACCTGGTCGCCGTGTTCGTCGGCCTCCTCGTCCTCGCCGCCGTGCCCTGGTTCAGCACCTTCCTCCCCGCCGTCGCCGGCCTGATCCCCTTCTGAACCATGACGCCAACCAGACACCCCTCACCGCTTGATCCCCGGGTCTCCGTCTCGCTGCTTGGCACGGGCCCCATGGGAGCCCCCATAGCCAGGAACCTCATCGACGGCGGCGTGTCCCTGACACTGTGGAACCGCACTGCCGAAAAAGCGGAAGCCATCGCCGGGGGAACGGTGGTCCTGCGCCCCGCCGATGCCGCAGCGCACGTCGTCCTCACCGTGCTGCCTGACCTGCCCCAAGTCCAAGCCCTACTGGAGGGTGACGACGGGCTGCTCGCAGGATGGGCGCAGGCAGGCATCACCGAACCCGTCCTGGTGGTCCACGGCACCGTGTCATCCACGGCGCTGGCCGCTTTCGCCGCCCGCTGCAAGTCCCGTTACGGCGTAATCGTGATCGATGCACCGCTGAGCGGCGGGACCATCGGGGCCGAACGGGGGCAGCTAAGCATCATGACCGGCGGTGCCCGCGGTACGGCCGAGTGGCTCACTCCGCTGATGAAGCTTTACGGCTCCACCATCATGTGGTTCGGCGAAGCCGGAGCCGGTTCCACCGTGAAGGCCTGCAACCAGATCGTGGTGGCGGCGACGGTCACCGCCCTGTCAGAGTCGATGGCGCTGGCGAAAGCCTCCGGCCTGGACCTGGAGCAGGTCCAGGCAATCCTCAAAGGCGGACTGGCGAACTCCGAAGTCCTCCAACAGAAGGGCAACCGCTGGATTACCGGGGACTTTGAGGGCGGCGGCTCCGCCAAAAACCAGCTCAAGGACCTGCGGTTCATCTCCCAGGCGGCCGCACACGCCGGGCTTACGCTGCCCGTCAGCAATGCCCTCGAAACCGCATTCCACGCTATGGTCGACGAAGGCCTCGGAGACCTTGACCACACTGGCATCTACCTGGGCATCACCCGTTAGCAGCAAAGGAACCACCATGACAATCGTCGTCACAGCAGTCTTCACCCCCAAGCCAGGCACGCGGGACCAGGTGGTCGAAGCCCTGGAGCCCGCCATCGCGGAGGTCCACAAGGAACCCGGATGCCTCCTGTACGCAATCCATGACTCGCCCAACGGACAGATCGTCATGATCGAAAAATGGGAGAGCGCGGAGTTGCTCGACGCCCACGGCGAGGGTGAGGCGGTCAGGAAGCTGAACGCCTCACTCGACGGACTGCTGAGCCAGCCCGTCGAGGTCACCCGGCTGACCCCCATCCCCGCCGGAACCGCACACCAGGGCGCCCTGTAACGCCACCCCGGCAGCGCGCGGGGGCCCTCCGGGAGGCGGCGCCCCGCAGAAGCTCAACCCTGCGAGTGCGTGCGGATCCCGGCACTGGCCTGGGCCTGGTGTCCCAGGTTGCGGGACACCGCCCGCGCAGCGGCGCGGACCGCCGGGGCCAGCACGTTCGGGGGAGTGGAACCATCCGGGACCACGATGGACAGGGATGCCACCACGGCGCCCTGCGCGTCAAAGATGGGCGATGCCACGGACACCGTCCGCGACGGCAGGCTGCGGCGGATGATGGCGATTCCCGTCCGCCGCACGTCGGACAGGGTCCGGCGCAGCTGCCCTTCGGGCATCTCGGACACCCCCGGTTCGTTCTCGGGCGGCCGCTTCAGGATGGTCTCCTGGAACTGCTGGTCCGCGCCGGCCAGCAGCACCAGCCCGATCGCCGTGGACCGCAGCGGGGCGCGGCCGCCCACCCGGTAGGCGACCTCCGTGGCGTCCTTGCCGGACAACCGTTCGATCAGCACCGCCTCCTCGTTGTCCCGCACCGCCAGCAGGACGTGGTGCCGCGTGACCTCGAACAGGTCCTCCAGATAGGGCAGCGCGATCTCCCGCACCCCGTGCCCGCGCGGTGACAGGGAGGCCACCTCCCACAGCCGGACGCCTACGACGTACCGGCCATCGTCGAGCCGCTCCAAAGCGCCCCAGGCCACCAGCCGGGCGATCAGCCGCAACGCCGTGGGCGCGGGCATGTCCGCGTACCGTGCCAGCTCGGACAAGGTCAGCGCCCGGCGCCGGTCCGAAAAAACGGCGAGCAGGCTCAGGGCGCGGTCGATGACCGGTTCACCCTGCTTGGGCCGCTTTCCGCGGGCCGGCGCGGACTTCGTGTCCGGGGTATCCCAAATGTCAGTGTCCGGGGTGGCAGTCATGGCAGTGGGTCCTAGCGCCGTCGGGAAGTGCATGGCTCGCAGTGAGCTGAACCACAATACTATTCCAACCATTGAAATGCCCAGGTTGCCGGCAGGCCAGGAAACGTGATGCTGGAACTTCCAGCAACCGCACCTCCAGGAGTCCCCGCGCATGACCGCCCCCACCCGGCTTCGGGCCGAGCACCTGCCTCACGCCATGGGCCTGACCATCCGGGAGCCCCGGCTCAGCTGGACGCCGCCGGCCGGAACCACCCGCCAGACCGCCTACCGCGTTACGGCGGGCAACGGCTGGGACACCGGGAGAGTGGAATCCGCGGCGTCCAGCGGCATCCCGTACGCCGGCCCCGCACTGGATTCCCGCAGCAGCTTCGAGTGGCGCGTCCGCACCTGGAACACCGCCGCGGACGGCACCGAAACGGCCAGCGGATGGTCCGGGCCCATGCCCGTGGAGCTGGGCCTCCTCCACGCCTCGGACTGGACGGCGCAGTGGATAGGACCCCGCGAACCCGAAATTCCCGCCCCGGGCCAACGGCCAGGCTACGCCCTCACGAAGACCTTCACGCTGGCATCGGCCCCGCACCAGGCCCGCGCCTACGCCACCGCCCACGGTATCTACGAGCTCTTCATCAACGGCCGCCGCGTGGGCGACCAGCAGCTCACGCCCGGCTCCACCAGCTACAACACCACCCTCCAGGTGCAGGCCTACGACGTCACCGGCCTGCTCCGTGAAGGCGCCAACACCATCCGCGCCGTCCTCACGGACGGGTGGTACCGCGGCAGCTTCGGATACACCCGCGACGCCGACCTCTACGGAACGCAGACAGCCTTCCTTGCCCAGCTCGAGGCGGAGTCCGGCGCGGGCAGGCAGGTTATCGGCACGGATGCGTCGTGGCTGGTGTCCGCCACGGAGATCGTTGGGGCGGACCTCATGGCGGGCCAGCGGGTGGATTTCCGGACGCCCGACGGCGGCGGGGCACCTTCCGCAGGCTGCGCACCGAAGGCCCGTCCCGCCGTCGTCCGTCCCGCCGTCGTCCGTCCCGGCAGCTTCGCCCAGCTCACCGGGCCCCTCGCCCCGCCCACCCGCATCACGCAGGAACTCGTGCCGGTGTCCATCACCCGCCTGCCCAACGGCCACCAGGTGGTGGATTTCGGCCAGAACCTCCACGGCTGGGTCCGGCTCACCACACTGGGCGCCCCGGGGGAAACCGTCACCCTGGAATACGGCGAGGCGCTCGGGAAGGACGGCGACGTTGACCGGAGCCACCTCCGCCCGCACGACTTCCGCACCCCGGGCGCCTTCCTCGACGCCGGACAGGTGGACAGCGTAATTTCCTCCGGCGCGGCCGGTGAGGTCTTCGAGCCACGGCACACCACGCACGGGTTCCGGTACGTCTCCATCCACGGGCTGAAGCAGGACCTGCGGCCGGCGGACATCAAAGCCTGCCTGGTCCGGACCGACCTGGAACGCATCGGCACCTTCCGCTGCAGCGATGACCGGCTGAACCGGCTGCACGGGATCGTGGAGTGGAGCTTCCTGGGCAACTCCTGCGAGGTCCCCACCGACTGCCCGCAGCGCGAAAAGGCCGGCTGGACCGGGGACTGGCAACTGTTCGCCCCCACAGCCGCGTACCTGTATGACGTCACCGGTTTCACCCGGAAATGGCTGCGGGAAGTCCGCGCCGACCAGTGGGACAACGGCGTGATCGCCAACATCTCGCCCTCGCCCGGACCGTCGGTGACATCCGCCGACTTCATGGCATTCACCAACGGATCCGCCGGCTGGGGCGACGCGATCGTCATGGTGCCCTGGGAGGCCTACCTGGCCACCGGGGACGCCTCAATCCTTGCCGAAAACTGGGGCGCAATGAACCGGTGGCTGGGCTTTGTCCGGGACGCGGCCGAAACGCGGCGGCATGCGGCCCGCGCAGCGCAGGCACCCGTCCCGGCGCCGCACGAGCAGTACCTCTGGGACACCGGTTTCCACTTCGGGGAGTGGATGGAACCGGGCGGGCCGGAGCCGGACCTGTTCGCCGCCCGCAGCGCCGACCACGGGATCGTGGCCACCGCCTACTACCGGCACACCACGGAGCTGATGGCGCGGATCGCGGCTGTGCTGGGGAGGCCTGAGGAGGCGGCCGGGCTGGCGGAATTCTCAACGCACATCCGGAACGCCTGGCAAACGGAATACCTTGATGCATCCGGCCGGGTAACCCAGGCGAGCCAGGCCAACTGCGTCCGCGCCCTGGCCTTCGAGTTGGCCGGCCAGGAACACCGAGCAACCATCACTGCCCAGTTGGTCGAGCTGATCCGGGACGCCGGAACGCACCTGGGTACCGGCTTCCTGGCCACGCCCTACCTGCTCCCGGTCCTGGCCGGAAACGGCGAACTGGACCTGGCCTATGATCTCCTGATGCAGGATACCGAACCGTCGTGGCTGGCCATGGTGGACCGCGGTGCCACCACCGTGTGGGAGCTGTGGGACGGCATCGACTCCGGCGGCAGCGCCCACCAGTCGCTCAACCACTACAGCAAGGGAGCCGTGGTGTCCTTCCTGCACCGGTACACGGCCGGACTCCGGCAGGCTCCCGGCAGCGCGGGCTGGGAACGGGTCATCATCGAGCCGCGTCCCGGCGGAGGCCTCACGTCCGCGTCGACGTCGCACCAGGGCCCGCGGGGCCTGATCGAGGTGGCCTGGACTGCGGTACCAGGAGGCGCCGCAACGGACGACGGCGTGCTGACGCTCACTGCCAGCGTGCCCCCCGGAACCACCGCCGAGGTGCGCCTGCCCGGCACGCCGGCCGCCGTCGTCGGCCCCGGACACCATACTTTCCGCGCCGCACCCGGCGGGGCCAGGACACAACCCGAGCTGATGAGGAGCACACTATGACAGTGGACGACGCTACCGACGTACTTGACCCGTCCCTTCCGGACCCTGCCCGGCCGGGAGGACGGACCGTTCCGCCGTTCCCCGTCTTCGATGCCCCCGGCACGCCGGAACAGGTCTCGGACGCTTCCGCCGTGCACCGCGAACTCACTTACGCCCGCGCCATCGGTTTCCGGCCGCTGAAGATGGACATCTGGCTGCCGCGCCAGGTCTCCGGGCCGGCGCCGCTGGTGCTGTGGGTGCACGGCGGTGCGTTCCAGCTGGGCGACCGGCGGGAACTGCCGCCCACGTTCGCTCCCGATTCCGTGTTCCGGCTGCTCAACGAGGCCGGCATCGCCTGCGCCACCGCGGACTACCGGCACGCGCTGGAGGCCCCGTTCCCGGCCCAGCTGCACGACCTCAAGGCCGCCGTCCGCTACCTGCGGGAATTCGCCGCCGAACTCAACATCGATCCGGACCGGTTCGGCGCCTGGGGCGAGTCCGCCGGCGGCCACCTCGTGGCGCTGCTGGGACTCACCGGGGACCGGGCCGACCTTGAGGGTGGCCTTGGTGTGCAGGGGCACCCCAGCAGCGTCAGCGCCGTCGTCGACTTTTACGGGGTCTCCTCGCTGGCGGACATCCCGCCCATGCAACGCCCCGCCGGGTTGTTTCCCGCCGCACTCACCGCGGCCGTGCCGCCCGGGATGTCCCTGCAGCCCGAACACATGCTCGTGGGCGGATCCGGCGACCCCGCGCTGCTCGCCGCGGCCAGCCCCGTCAGCTACGTGGCTCCCGGAGCGGCGCCGTTCCTGCTGGTGCACGGCGACCGCGACGGCCTGGTGCCGCATTCCCAGAGCGAACTGCTCGCCGCCGCGCTGGCGGCGGCCGGCGTGGAGCACCAGCTGGTGACCATCCGCGGCGGGGACCACTGCTTCTTCGGCGCCGAAGACCAGATGGATACCATCCTGGCCGGCGCCGTCGGCTACTTCTCCCGAAAGCTTGGCCAACCATGACCCCCGCCAACGGCCAGTCCGCCACGGCACCGGACGCCTCGCCCGGCGCCAACACGGGACTGGCACCGGACGCAGGGTTCGCTGAGTACCTTGCCAGGCCGGAGGGGCCGACGTTCCTCAACCCTGACGCCGACCGCGCGCCCGGACCGGACGTGCCGGTCCGCCCGGCCACCGCCGAGGGGCGGCACGGGCCGGTCCGCGTCAGGATCTATGGCGAACCGGCGGCAGCGGGCAGTCCCGGGCTGGTCTGGCTGCACGGCGGCGGGTTCGTCAGCGGCAGCCTGGATATTCCGGAATCCGATTACCTGGCCCGGGTGCTCGCCGCGGCGGGAACGCCGGTGCTGTCCGTCGACTACCGCCTGGCCCGCGACGGCGTCTGCTTCCCGGTGCCGCACGACGATGCCCTGGCCGGCTGGTTCTGGGCCCGGGCCAACGCGGAAGCGCTGGGGCTTGATCCCGCCCGGCTGTGCCTGGGCGGGGCGGGCGCCGGCGGCAACCTTGCCGTGGGAGCGGCGCTCTACCTGGTGGATTCCGGCAAACCGCTGCCGGCCAAGCTGCTCCTGGCGTACCCGTTCCTGCACGCCGAACTCCCACCGCCGGCCGCCGGCCTGGATGAGGAGGTGATGGCCAGGCTGCCACGGCACCTGCGGTTCACACCGGAGGACTGCATCCGGACCGCGGAGAACTACGTGGGCGGTCCGGTGGGCATGGCGCCGTCGTACGCCATGCCGGGGTACGCGGACCCTGCCGGGCTTCCGCCCACGGCGCTGCTCGCCTGCGAGTACGACGACGCCCGCGGCTCCACCGAGCAGTTCGCTGCGGCTTTGGAGCGGGCCGGGGTGCCGGTCACGTACTTCCTCGCCGAGGGCGCCGTGCGCGGCCACCTGAACCACACGGCCGGGCTCCCGGAGGGTCAGGCGGCCCTGGACTTCCTGGCCGGGGAACTGGCCGCCGTGCGGCCATAGCGGCAACCTTCCCTGTGGCTCCTACGAGCCCCAGTAGGAGGCGCCCCACGTGATGGAAGCCAGCTTCGCCTGTCCCTGGAGGCTCGGGTGGAAGTAGTCCAGGACGCTGACATCGCCGGCGGAGAAGGAGTAGTTGAACACGGCGCCGTTGTCCCAGCGGCAGATGTTCTTATACGTTGACTGGCATACGTCGGCGAGGATTGCATTGAAGGCGTTTTCCCGGTCCCGCACGGCCTGCCGGTCGGCGTCCGTGTTGGCGCTGGACAGCATCGACTGGCAGATGTTGGCGCTGGACCAGACCCACTGCGCCACGGAGTTGGTGTGCAGCACGCTCCACAGCTGGTAGATGTTCGGGATGCTGGCCATGAAGACGCGCGGCTTGGGGCTCATCTGGTTCAGCGCCGCCATCGACTGCTCCACGGAGGTCCTGAAGGCCGCGGGGTCGGTCATGGTTGCTGCCGATGACGTGCACAGGTCGTTGGCCCCGACCAGGATGGTGACGTATTCCGCCTTCTGCGAGGCGGCAGTGGCCGCCTGCGCTGGCAGGTCTTTCGCCTTGGCGCCGCTCCTGGCGTCATTGAAGTTGTTTCCACTGATCGCCGGCCGCAGGGGCAGCAGCCGTTCGTAGTGGCTCTGGATCCCGTCATAGGACGCGGACCCTGTGGACCACGACTGGGCCGGATGGTCGCCGTACCAGCAGCAGACGTCGGCGGCCCGGGAAATCGAGTCACCGAGGGCCGCCATGCTCCTGGGGTAGGTGGCCGCAGCGGCGGGTTGCGCGGCGGCGAAGGCGAGGAAGAACAACAGTGGAAACAGCAGTACCCTTGCAACCTTGCGCATTGAAACCTCCCTGGACGGGCCCGCGCAGCAGTGGGCGGGCTTTCCGCGAAAAGATCTACCCCACAACGTACACCCGGATGCGGGAGAAAGCTCCCGGTTTTTCAGGAGGCTGCGGCTGGTGCACCGCCGACGGCGGTGTCGCTGCCGCCGGCCGCCGGGCTGTCCCCGGCGCCCTGGTGGCTGCTGGACCAGATATCGCCCATCTCCTCGGTGGACTGTTCCACGATCCGGCTCATGGCGGCATGGGCCGCGGCAGCCTCGCCGCGCTGAACGGCGCTGGCCACATCCACGTGCAGCTGCAGTGCCTCGTGGTTGGGAAGGTGCGGCATCAGCCCGTGCTCCGTCCGGCCGGCCAGCACTTCGGCCACAAGCTTATGCAGCTGCGAAAACATCAGGTTGCCGGAGGCGTTGAGAACCGCGGCATGGAACTCGATGTCAAGGCGCAGGAACTCATCCTGGTCGCCGCGCTGCCCGGCTGCCCATAGCCGCGCTGCCCTGGACACCAGATCGATGGCCTCATCCAGGGAAGCGCGCTCGGCGGCCAGGCGGGCGGCCTGTGGCTCAATGGCGCCGCGCAGCTCATTCAGGGCCCGCAGCTGCTCCAGCCGCTTGGCCGACGCCAGCCGCCACCGGATCACCTGGGGATCGTAGAGGTTCCAGCTGGCCTCGGGCTGGACCACAGTTCCCAGGCGCCGACGGGACTCCAGCATGCCCATGGACGCCAGCACGCGGGTGGCTTCCCGGATCACCGAGCGGGAGACCTTGTGCTGCGCTTCCAGCTCGTCCAGCCGGAGGATCGAGTTCGCGGCCAGCGTCCCCTCGGCGATGGCGAGTCCCAGGCTCTCGACCAGCGAGGAATGCAGGTCGGGGGACAACGCCGCCTTTGGGATGGTCATGGATAAATCATATGGGTTGAGAGTTGGCTCTTGTATATGTCTGCCTTATTTGTCTATGCTCGCTGAACAGAGCAGACGTAACGAGGCGTCATGCAACCGGCCCGGCACATCTGCCGGCCCTGAAGCAAAGGGAGTCGTAATGAAGCGGCGATCAATTGTGAAGTACGCGGCAGTTGCCGCTGCCATGTCGCTGGGGCTGACCGCCTGCAGCGGCGGCGGAGGTGGCAGCGACCAGGCCAAGGAGTCCGGCACCGTCCGCGTCACCCTGGCCAACCACGTCTGGACGGAAGGCATCAAGGCCGCCATCCCCGAATTCGAAAAGTCCAGCGGCCTGAAGGTTGAGCTGACCCAGCTCGGCGAAGACCAGCTTTCGGACCAGTACAACGTTAAACTCAACGCCGGCAGCGACGAGATCGACGTGATGATGTACCGCCCGCTGCAGGAGGGCAAGGCCTTCGCCAAGAACGGTTATCTCGCGGACCTGACCAAGAACGTCTCCTCGGACCCGGGCTGGGACTGGAAGGACTACCAGGAGGGCCCCGTCAAGGCCACCACCGTTGACAACAAGGTGGTGGGTGTCCCGATCATCACCGAACGCGAAGTCCTGTACTACCGCAAGGACCTGCTCCAGGCGGCAGGGCTCCAGGTGCCCAAGACCATGGAGGAACTGGAATCGGCGGCCAAGGCCATCAAGGCTTCCTCCCCGGGCACCGCAGGCTTCGTGGCCCGCACCGGCAAGTCCGCCGCGGTCACCCAGTTCTCCAGCTTCCTGTACAGCTTCGGCGGGGACTTCGTTGACTCCAGCGGCAAGGCCGCCGTCAACTCCGACGCCGCCAAGAAGGCCTATGCCTACTACGGCGGCCTGATCCGCAATTACGGCCCGGCCAACGTCAGCACCGACATGAGCTGGCCGGAGGCGATGGCCATCTTCACCCAGGGCGGCGCCGCGTTCTACACGGAAGCCGATTCGCTCTACAAGAACGCCACGGACCCCGCCAAGTCCAAGGTCGCCGACAAGGTCGGGTTCGCGCCGCTGCCTGCCGGACCGGCGGGTTCGAAGCCGTACAACATTCCTTCCTGGGCGCTGGGCGTGAACCAGAACTCCAGCAACCAGGACAACGCCTGGAAGTTCATCCAGTGGGCCACCAGCAAGGAACGCACCCTGGCGGCGCAGAAGGCCGGCGTCCCGGGTCCCCGCTCCTCCGTCTGGTCCAACCCGGAAGGAACCTCCACCTACCCGAAGGACCTCGCTGACGCGATTTCCGCCAGCGCCAAGAACGGCGTGGGCCACGACCGGCCCGAGGTTGTCACGGTGGGCAAGGCACGCGAAATCGTCGGCGCACCCATTGTTGCGACCATCACCGGAGGCGACTCCGCCGCCGCGGCCAACGACGCCCAGACCGCGTTCCAGACCTTCCTGGACGGCGAGAAGAAGTAGGAAAAAGGCGCCGCAGGTGCCATCCAGCCCGCCGGGACGGTCACATGCCGTCCCGGCGCGGCCCGCTTCACCCCACAAACTCCTTAGGTGAACCATGTCTGTATTGAACCCTCCCCGCAGCGCGCAGCCCCGCAGCGCCAGGGGCCCCGCCGGCGCGGGAGGAAACTTCTCCGCCTGGGCCAACCGGCACCGCAAGTGGCTTTTCGCGGCACCGGCCATGATCTTCGTCGGTGTCCTGATCGTCTTCCCGCTGGCCTGGACGCTGTACCTGAGCCTCACCGACTCCCAGGGCTCCGTCCGGGCAGCCACCGAATTCATCGGCCTGCAGAACTACGCCACGGTGCTGACTGACACGGATCGGTTCTGGCCTGCCGTGGGCCGGACCCTCTCCTTCACCGGGCTGGCCCTGGCCTTCGAGGTGGTCCTGGGGATGGGCATCGCCCTGCTCCTGTGGCGCCCCTTCCGCGGCGAAAAGTGGGTCCGCGTGGCCATCCTCCTCCCGCTCGTGGCCACCCCCGTGGCCGTCGGCATGATGTGGCGGCTGATCTTCGACCCCAACATCGGATTCGTCAACCAGCTCCTGGGGATGGTCGGCATCCCGCCGCAGCCCTGGCTGTCCGGGCAGGACACCGCACTGGGCACCACCATCTTCATGGACGTGTGGCAGTGGACCCCCATGGTGGTGCTGATCCTGCTCGCCGGCCTGACCTCGCTCTCCGATGAACCGGACGAGGCCGCCCGGGTGGACGGTGCCAACGCCTTCCAGCGGTTCTTCTACATCACCCTGCCGCTCATGATGCCCACCGTCATCGTGGCCATCCTGCTGCGCGGCATCGACGCCCTGAAGACCTTCGACATCCTGTACGCCACCAAAGGCAAGGGCGGCGGTTCGTTCCACGAGGTGGAGACGCTGAACGTCTACGCGTACGGGCTGAGCTTCGACTACAACCAGTACGGGCTCTCCTCGGCGGTGCTGATCCTGTTCTTCATGATCATCATCGGCTCCATGTGGCTGCTCACCATGCGCAAGAAGGCGGCAAGCAAATGACCGTGCTCAACGAAAACACCCGTCCCGCAGATGACATCGCCAGCCGTCCCGTGCGCCGCCGCAAGCCCCTGGCCACCCGGGCCTACAAGGTCTTCCGGGTTGTGGCGCTCGTGGTTGTGGTGCTGTTCCTGCTGGCACCGCTGTTCTGGATGCTCCTGGCATCGCTGAAGACCAATGTGGACATCTACGACACCGCCAAGGCCTTCATTTTCCCGCCCACCTTCGAGAACTATGCCAACGTGCTGCAGCGCAACAACTACTTCGTGTTCGTCGTCAACAGCTTCTGGGTGGCTTTCGTCTCCACGGTGCTCTCGATCATCCTCGGGGTCCCGGCCGCCTACGCCATGAGCCGCTTCACCATGCACCGTTCTGCGCTGGTGGTGCTGATGGCGCGCGTGATCCCGGGCGTCTCGCTGCTGGTGCCCTGGTACTACGTCTTCTCCAACCTGCGCATGGTGGGGAAGTTCGAGGTGCTGATCCTCAGCCACATGTTCGTCGCGCTGCCGCTGATCGTCTACATCATGATGAGCTACTTCGACTCGCTGCCGCTGGAGCTCGAGGAATCCGCCGAGGTGGACGGCCTGACGCCGATCGGCGCGTTCCGGCTGATCACCCTGCCGCTCGCGGTGTCCGGCATCGCCACCGCCGGCATCCTGTCCTTCATCTTCTCGTGGAACAACTTCATGTTCGCGCTGGTGCTCTCGGGCGCCAAGACCAAGACCCTGCCCGTGGCGATCTTCGACTTCGTCTCCTACGCCAGCATCGACTGGGGCGGCCTCATGGCTGCGGCGACGGTCGTCACCATCCCCATCATGATCATTGCGCTCTTCACGCAGAAGTACATCGTCTCCGGCCTGACCGCCGGCGCCACCAAAGGTTAGGACCCGCCGCGTGACTGTCATCAGCCGGATCGAAACATTCCTCGTTCCACCCCGCTGGCTCTTCGTCCGGATCGAAACCGAAAGCGGCATCGTGGGGTGGGGCGAGGCCACCTGCGAGGGCCGGAGCGAGACGGTGCGCGCCGCCGTCGGGCAACTCTCGGAACTGCTCATCGGCAGGGACGCGCTCCGGATCGAAGACCACTGGCAGGTGATGACCAAGGGCTCCTTCTACCGCGGCGGCCCCATCCTGGCCAGCGCCGTCTCCGGCCTGGACCAGGCCCTGTGGGACATCGCCGGCAAGCACTTCAACACCCCGGTGCACCAGCTCCTGGGCGGCCACGTCCGCGACCGGATCCGGATGTACGGCTGGGTGGGCGGCGACGAACCCAACGAAGTGGCGGACCAGATCAGCGCGCAGCTGGAGGTGGGGCTCACGGCCGTCAAGATGAACGCCAGCGGCCGGATGAGCCCGGTGGCGTCCGTGGCGGAGATCGACGGCGTCATCCGCAGGGTGGCCGCCGCGCGTGACGTGCTGGGCGACCACCGGGACGTCGCCGTGGACTTCCACGGCCGCTTCAGCCTCGCCAACGCGCGCCGGGTGGCCCCACTGCTGGAGCCCTACCGCCCGTTCTTCCTCGAGGAACCGGTGGTACCGGAGAACACGCACCTGCTGCGGGAACTGACGTCCGCCACCACCACGCCGGTGTCTACCGGCGAGCGGCTGTACAGCCGGCAGGAGTTCCTGCCCGCGCTGCAGGCAGGCATCGCGGTGGCACAACCGGACCTTTCCCACGCCGGCGGCATCACCGAAGTCCGCAAGATCGCCGCACTGGCCGAGGTCTACGAAGTCCAGCTTGCGCCGCACTGCCCGCTGGGTCCCCTGGCGCTCGCCGCCTGCCTGCAGGTGGGTTTCGCCACCCCCAATTTCCTCATCCAGGAACAAAGCATCGGCATCCACTACAACCAGGGCGCCGAGGTCCTGGACTACGTGGTGGACAAGACGCCGTTCAAGTTCGTGGACGGCCACATCGAGCGGCTCACCGGGCCGGGGCTGGGCATCGACATCGATGAGGCAGTGGTGCGGGCGGCGGACAAGCGCGGCCACGCCTGGCGCGGGCCCGTGTGGCGCCACCCCGACGGATCCTTCGCAGAATGGTGAACCCCATGGCATCCCACAACGCAGCTGTTGCTCCTGCCGGACTGCTGGAAGGCATCAGGCAGGCGCGGCTGGTCGGCATCGTCAGGGGGAACGACGGCGGTGCTGCCGCCAAGGCCGCGCTGGCCGCGATGGAGGAGGGTTTCCAGTACGTCGAGATCGCCCTCACCACGCCCAACGCGCTGGACGCGATCCGCGAAGTCCGCGCGGCGGCCCCGGCCGGCTGCCTGGTGGGCGCTGGCACCGTCCTCAGCCAGGCCGACGTCGAACGCGTTGCCCAGGCCGGCGGCCAGTTCATCGTCACCCCCTCCCTGGCACCCTCGATCAGTGAAGCAGCGCAGGCCGGCATCCCCGTCCTGGCAGGGGCGCTGACCCCCAGCGAGGCGTACGAGGCAATGGAACGCGGCGCCACCGCCATCAAACTGTTCCCGGCATCGATCGGCGGCCCGGGCTACCTGAAGGCCGTCCGCGATCCCTTCCCGGACATCCCCTTCATCGCCGTGGGCGGTGTGGGGCTGGGCGAAGCCGCCGGCTACTGGGAAGCCGGCGCCATTGCCGTGGGCCTGGGCGGACCCCTGTTCGGCGACGCGGCGTCCGGCGGCGACCTTGCCGGCATGCGGGAGCGGGCACGCGGCTTCCTGGCCCTCGCGGCCGATTTTTCCGCCCGCGCCGGAACCGGGACCCCTTCATGAGCGCTGGCCTGCTGACCTTCGGCGAGTCCATGGTGTCGCTGCGGTCCAGCGGCCCCCTGGTGTCCGGGGGGACGCTGAACATGCAGGTGGCCGGGGCGGAATCGAACGTCGCGATCGGCGTCGCACGCCTCGGCCATCCGGCTGCGTGGGCCGGCGTGGTGGGGGCTGACCCCCACGGCGAGTTCATCGTCAAGCAGCTCCGCGGCGAAAATGTCAGCCTGCACCACAGCGTCCACTCGGAGCGCAGCACCGGCGTGATGTTCCTGGAACAGCGCACGGCTGACATCAGCAGGGCCTTCTACTACCGGGCCGGCTCGGCGGGGTCCACCATTTCCCGCGCCCACGTGGGCGCGGCCCTGGATGGCGGCGCCCGGGTCCTGCACCTGACCGGCATCACCGCCGCGCTCAGCCCGGAGGCGCGGGACGCGGTGGAGTACGCCGCCCGGCGCGGCGCCGCCGAAGGGATGGTGGTGTCCCTGGATGTGAACTACCGCAGCAAGCTGTGGTCCCGGGACCAGGCGAGGGCGGTGCTCGCCCCGCTGGCACGGCACGCCACGATCGTCATTGCGTCCGACGACGAACTCGACCTGGTTGCCCCGCCGCAGGACGGGAGCGGGCCGGCAGGGGCGTCCTTTGACGAAACCGGCGCGGCCGCGCGGCTGCTGGGCCACGGCGTCAGCGACGTCGTGGTGAAGCGCGGCGCAGAAGGCGCCGGCGTCTACACCGCCGACGGCCACCTCGAAGCGCCGGCCGTCCAGGTGACCGGCGTGGATACCGTGGGAGCCGGCGACGCCTTCACCGCCGGCTATCTCTCGGCCCTGCTCGACGGCGGGGATGTCGCCGCCCGGCTGGACCGCGGCGTCCTGGCCGGCGCCTTCGCCGCCAGCACCCGCGGCGACTGGGAAGGGCTGCCGACCGCCGGCGAACTGTCGCTCCTTGATGCGACGCGGGGCAGCACCCAGCGCTGAGGTGCGCCTGTGATGCCCCGCGCCCGCCGGGGTCAGGACGCGGGGAGCCAGTCGCGGTCGTTGACGAACTCGCCGGGCCGGAAGTCGATGAAGCGGGCACCGTCCAGGCCCAGCGATTCCGCAGACTGCTGGAGATTGGTGGTGGTGGCCACTTCTCCCCAGTTGCCGGTGTCGAGCCGTTGGTCCATGGCTTCGACCGCGGCGACATTTTCGGCGACGGTGAAATTGCAGTGTCCCGTCCTGTCGACGAACGCCTGCCGGAACAGCGGGTTCTTCCCTGCCCCGCGGACCGTCTCGGCATATTCTTCCTGGACTTCCACCGGCGCGAGAAGGTCCACGTTCGTGTGCGTGGCCAGCAGCGGGACCTGCAGTTCCCCGGTCGGTGTGGACGTGCGGAGCATCCAGTCCAGGCCACTGGGCGAGGGGGCAATATCGGCGTTGGCGCTCAATGCGGACAGGTCGGCCGCCAGGTCCAGGGCCGCGACGCCATACATGTACTCCACCTGCTTGCGCTGGGCGGATGATCGGAGGACCTTCGCGTAATCCACCCCGGCCGTCCACCCACTGTCGCCGCCGGCTGCGTTGACGATGGTGTAGCGGCGTTCAATCACCGTGGGAAGGGTGTCCAGGACCAGCTTCGCCTGCGCCGCTGCCAGGGCCTCCGGGCTGTCCACGTCCACGCCATCGAGGTCGGTGGGGGTGTTCAGCAGCGCTGCCACCAATGCCACCCGGGCCCGGCCTTCAGCAGATCCGGTGGCCTGTTCCAGGGCCGCCTTCAAGGCAGTGATGGTCGCGGAGGACTGCTCCGGGCCGGTGAAGCCAGTGAGCCGGATGTCCTGTCCGGGGAGGAGGAGCTGCGCGGCGGCGTAGGCGGCGTCGAGCTGGTAGTTGTTCAGCGAGACTCCGCCGCCCACCAGGCCACAGGTACTGACGGCACCGTCGATGCCTGATTCCGGAATCTCGGCCATCATGCTGGTCACCAGCCCGCCCATGGAACGGCCGACGGCGATGACCCGTTCCGGGTCGCCGAAGCGTTCCTTGAACGCAGCCAGGGTGTCGAGCTGGTCCTGTGCTGCCGTCCCCAGCGCCCACCCGGTTGACGCGTAGGAGGATGATGCCACCGCATAGCCGCGCCGGATGAGCTCACCGGCAGTGGGGGCAAAACCGGCGTCCCACGCAGGATTCGCGGGCCCGGGGCGGAAACCGTGGGCGAACAACACCAGCTTGCCGTTCCAGCCGGCAGGGACTTCCGCCTGCCAGGCTGCACCGTCGGCGAGGGTCCCCGTCGCGCTGGCCGGGGCGGGGCCGGCGAATGCCGCCGGAGCCACGGCGGCAGTAGCCAGCATGGCGGTGATGAGCGATGTTGAACCGATCGTGCGGCAGCGTCGACGCAGGGTGCGGGACATGGTGAGACCTCCCAAATCGTTGAATAAAACAACTAATGGTTATCTCAACGATTTCGGATGTCAACGTTTTTTCGCCGGAATTATGCCTCCATGCCCCACAGGGCCTTGCGCAGCAGTGCGCGCAACTGCCCCTGCTCGTCCTCGTCGAGGGTGGCCAGCTGATTCAGTTCGGCAGCGTCCATGGCAGCGCGGGCCTTCGCGTGCATCTTCCGCCCCTCGGCCGTTGAGACGATGATCTTGGCGCGGCGGTCCTGCTTTCCCTGCGCCCGCTCAACGAGGCCGCGCCGCTCCAGATCATCCACCAGGGTGACTACCTGGCTGGGGTCCAGGCTGAGGAAGTCAGCCAGTTCCCGCTGCGTCGGTTCCAGTCCGCTGCACGCCAGCGTCAGCACGGAGAAGGAGCGCTCCCGCAGGCCGAAGTCCGCCAGCGCCTTGTTGTTCAGCACCGACCCCGCGGCGTGCAGCTTGGCGAGCAGCAGCCCCACGTCACTGCCGATCCTGGCTGCCGCAAGGCGCGGGGTCTGAACTTCGGTGCCCAAGGTGGCCATCACAACTCCGGTACTGGTAAAAAACAATCGTTGACTTTTTCAATGATCCGTAATTTCATTGATCCCAACAAGGATCTCACACCGCAGTGGGACCAACCCCACCGGCTTCGGCCGGCGCATGCAAAGGAGCAGGCCATGAGCTTGAACGGCAAGGTTGCAATCGTCACCGGCAGCGGTCAGGGCCTCGGCCTTGCCTACGCGAGGGAACTGGCCGGCCAGGGCGCCGCCGTCGTCATCAATGACGTCAATGCCGAAACCGCCGCCCATGCCGTGGCGCAGATCGAGGCCGACGGCGGCCGCGCCACCGCCGTCGTGGTTCCGGTGGGAACCACCGACGCCGCCAAGGCGCTGGTGGCCGGAGCCGTTGACGCGTTCGGCCGGCTGGACATCCTGGTCACCAACGCCGGGATCCTCCGCGACAAGTCCCTCCTGAAGATGACGGACGAGGACTTCGACCTGGTGATCAACGTCCACCTCAAGGGCACCTTCACCTGCGTCCGGGAGGCCTTCGCCTACTTCAAGGAACACAACATCCAGGGCCGCATCATCACCATCGGGTCCCCCACGGGGCAGCGGGGCAACTTCGGCCAGACCAACTACGCTGCCGCCAAGGCAGGCATCGTGGGCATGGTCCGCACCTGGGCGCTGGAAATGAAAAAGGCCGGCGTCACCATCAACAGCGTCATCCCCGTCGCCGCCACCGCCATGACCAAGACCGTCCCGTACTTCCAGAAGGCCGTGGAGGCAGAGGAGCGCGGCGAGGCAATGCCCGCCTTCTTCCGCCACGACCTCGGTTTTGGGACGGCCGACGACGTCGCCGGGCTGGTTGCCTTCCTCGCCTCCGACGAGGCCGCCAACATCACCGGCCAGGCCATCGGTGCCGGCGGCGACCGCCTGCAGGTCTGGACCCACCCCGAGGCGGCCACCACCGAATACCGCGACGGCGGCTGGAGCCACGATGCCCTGCAGGAGAACGCCGGCACACTGTTCAACCCGGAGACCCTGCAAAGCTACGGCGAGGAATTCCTGCCCCTGCCCGAGCACCTGAAGCCCGCACAGCCCGCCGAGGCCCGCTGACCATGGCCCGTTACGAACTGGGCATCGATCCCGCAAAGCTTGACGCCATCGACATGCATGTCCATCTCGAGGTGGACAGCTGCGGCCACGGCTCCCTGCCGGAGGAACTGACCGAAGCCTCGGCCAAGTACTTCAAGGCCGAGGACCGGACCCCGTCCCTGGACCGCATCGCCGAGCTGTACCGGGAACTGAACATGGCCGCCGTCGTCTTCACCGTGGACGCCCGCACCCAGCTCAAGCACGAGCCCAACAGCATCCCGGAGCTCATCGCCGGCGCCGCCCGGAACAACGACGTCCTGATCCCGTTCGGCAGTGTGGATCCGCGGACCGGCGAGGACGCCATCGCCGGCGCCAAGCACCAGGCCGTTGAACTCGGCGCCCGCGGCTTCAAGTTCCACCCCTCCCTGCAGGGCTTCGACCCGTCCAACGAACGCTTCTACCCCCTCTGGGAGACCCTTCAGGAACTGGGCCTGCCGGCCATCTTCCACACCGGCCAGAACGGCATGGGCGCGGGCCTTCCGGGCGGCTACGGCATCAAGCTCGCCTACTCCAACCCGCTGCTGCTGGACGCCGTGGCCGCTGACTTCCCCGGCCTGCAGATCATCATGGCCCACCCGTCCGTGCCCTGGCAGGACGAGGCCAACTCCATCGCCACGCACAAGGCCAACGTCTTCATCGACCTCTCCGGCTGGTCACCCAAGTACTTCCCGGAGTCCCTGGTGAGAGGGGCCAACTCCTACCTGCAGGACAAGGTGCTGTTCGGCACCGACTTCCCGCTGATCACACCGCAGAAATGGCTCGGGGCGTTCGCCGACCTGCCGCTGAAGGACGAGGTCCGGCCCAAGATCCTCAAGCACAACGCGGTGCGGCTGCTCGGGCTGGGGGCCTGAGATGGGCACGCTGACGACGGCGGAACACGCCCTGCGTGCCCGGCTGTACGAAGGTACGGACTGGTACGACGCCGAGTCCCTGCTGACCGACGGCGAGCGCCGGGTCCTGTCCCGGCTGCGCAGCTTCCTGGACTCGGAGGCGAAGCCCCTGCTGGCCGAGTACTGGGAGCGGGGTGAATTCCCGGAGCAGCTCGCCCGGCCCCTGATCGACCTCGACCTGATGGAACCTGCCGAGCTCAGTGGCGCCGCGGGTGCAGAACACAGCCCGGCCCGCGGCATCTACCAGGGCTTCCGGATCTTCGAGCTCGCCCGCACGGACGCGTCCCTGGCCACGTGGTACACGGCCCAGGCCGGCCTGTTCCGCACCGCCATCCGGGTGGGTGCCTCACCGGAGCAGCAGGCCGAGTGGATGCCCAGGGTCATCGATTTCTCGCTCAAGGGCGTGTTCTCGCTGACCGAACCGGAATCGGGATCGGATATCGCCGGGGGCCTGTCCACCACCGCGCGGCGGCAGGCCGACGGCAGCTGGATCCTGGACGGGGCCAAGCGCTGGATCGGGGGAGCGGCCACAGCGGACGTCCTCGCCGTGTTCGCCCGGGACACCGCTGATGGCCAGGTCAAGGGCTTCCTGGTGGACCGCACCGCGGACGGCGTCAGCCTGGAGAAGATCCATGGGAAGACCTCGCTGCGGATGATGCAGAACGCCCACATCACCCTCACCGGAGTCCGCGTCCCTGAGGCAATGCGCCTGCAGAACGTGAACTCCTTCAAGGACGTCGCGGCTATGCTCCGGGCCATGCGCTCGGACGTTGCCTGGATCGCCACCGGCATCGCTGCCGGCGCCTTCGAGGCAGCACTCGCGTACGTCAACGAACGCCACCAGTTCGGCCGCACCCTGGGGTCCTTCCAGCTGGTCCAGGAAAAACTGGCCCGCATGCTGGGCAACGTCACCGCCAGCCTGTCCCTGGTGGTCCGGCTCACCGAGCAGCAGGCAAAGGGCATCTACCGTGACCAGGACTCCGCCCTGGCCAAGATGCAGACGTCCCTGTTCATGCGCGACACCGTCGCGTTGGCCCGCGAAGTGGTGGGCGGCAACGGCATCACCCTTGCCACCGACGTCGCCCGGTTCCACGCCGACGCCGAAGCCGTCTACTCCTACGAAGGCACCCACGAGATCAACGCCCTCATCATCGGCCGCGCCCTCACCGGCGAAAGCGCCTTCACCCGCTGAACCACAACTTCCCCATCTAACAAGCAACTGCCAGGAGGCAACGATGCCCAATCTCGTCGTCGATTTCGACACCCTGCTCACCCTGTCCGGCAAGGACCTCGGCACCACCGACTACCGCCAGATCACCCAGGACCAGATCAACCAGTTCGCGGACGCCACCGACGACCAGCAGTGGATCCACACCGACCCCGAACGAGCCAAGGGCGGACCGTTCGGCGCCCCCATCGCCCACGGCTTCCTCACGCTCTCGCTGATCATCCCGTTCTGGGGCGAGCTGTTCGACGTCGAAGGCGTCACCACCAAGGTCAACTACGGCCTGGACAAGGTCCGCTTCACCTCCCCGGTCAAGGTCGGCTCCAAGGTCCGCATGCAGGCCACCATCGCCGACGTCTCCGAGGTCAAGGGCGGCGCCCAGATCAAGGTCAACGCCACGATCGAGATCGAAGGCCAGGAACGCCCCGCCGTCGTCGCCGAATTCCTGGCCCGCTTCTACAAGTAAGCCGCACCTAGAAGGAACAACACTTCCCAACCCCAGGCGGCGCCCCGGCGGCACTGCCTCCCCAGCCAACCCCAAAAATCCCCCATTCCTCCGTCCTTAGGAACCGCCATGTCCGGACACACCACGCTCGCACCCGCGGGCACGGCCGCCAAGCGCAAGGAAGCGCGCACGGTCATCCTGTCCAGCTATCTGGGCAGCACCATCGAGTTCTACGACTTCCTGCTGTACGCCACCGCCGCAGCAGTAGCCTTCCCGAAGGTCTTCTTCGCCGGAACGGACGAATGGGTGGGCGTCGTCGCCGCCTACGCCACCTTTGCCGCCGGGTACGTTGCCAGGCCGCTGGGCGGGATGATCTTCGGCCACTTCGGCGACAAGGTGGGCCGCAAGGGCATGCTGATCATCTCCATGGCCACGATGGGCATCGCCTCCACCCTCATCGGGCTGATCCCGGGTGCCGGCGTAATCGGTCCCTCGGGCGCCGTGATCCTGGTGCTCCTGCGGGTCAGCCAGGGCATCGCCGTCGGCGGTGAATGGGGCGGCGCCGCACTCATGGCGCTGGAACACTCCGACCCCAAACGGCGCGGCTTCGCCGCCTCCTTCGTCAACGCCGGCGCCCCCACGGGAGCCGTGCTGGGCACCGTGGTGATGGGCATCTTCTCCGCCCTGCCGCAGGACGCGTTCCTTGCCTGGGGCTGGCGCGTGCCGTTCCTGCTCTCCTTCGTCCTTCTCATCGTGGGCCTGTTCGTCCGGCTCCGCGTATCCGAAAGCCCCATCTTCGCCGAGGCCGTGGCCAAGGAGAGCCCCCAGGGCGCCAAGCGCAGGATCCCGCTGCTGGAGGTGCTGCGCCGGCCCAAGGCGCTGATCATGATCATGTTCGCCGGTGCCGCCGGGTTCGGCCTGCAGGTGGTGCTGCCCACCTTCTCGGTCACGTACGCAGTGTCCAGGGGCGCACCGCAGCAGGGCGTGCTGTACGCCTTCGCCGGCGCCTCGGCCATCTCCATCATCTTCGTCCTCCTGGGCGGCCGCCTGTCCGACCGCTTCGGCCGCCGCCCCGTGATGATCGCCGGCCTGGCCCTGTTCATCGCCTACCTGTTCCCGATGTTCGGGATGCTCGGTTCCGGCAACGTCGGCCTGGTCTTCGTGGCCTTCACCGTGGCCCTGATCCTGCACTCATCCCTGTACGGTCCGCTGGCGGCCTTCGTGTCGGAGCAGTTCGGCACCACCTCCCGCTACACGGGCGCCGCGGTGGGCTACCAGCTGGCGACGCTCATCGGTGCAGGGTTCACCCCGGGCATCATCGCAGGGCTCTACAAGGATTCCGGGCAGAACATCCTCCCGGTGGTGGTCTTCCTGTCCGTCATGGCACTGGTCTCGATTGTCTTCATTGCCCTGACGCGGGAATCTAAGAACAACGACCTCACCACGGTCCGTTAGGAGAACCATGGACAACAACGGAGTTGGCTCCTGGCTGCACCGGCGCCGCCGGAAATCGGGTGCCAAGACGGCGCTTCTGTTCCCGGCCGGGACGGCAACCGGCGCCCTGGGCTACGAGGAGCTCGCCGAACGGACCGACCGCCTGGCCAACGCGCTGCGCGACAGGGGAGTGGCCAAGGGCGACCGGGTGGCCTACCTGGGCGAGAACCACCCTTCCTTCGTGGAGACGTTCTTCGCCTGCGGGCTCCTGGGCGCCATCTTCGTGCCGCTCAACACCCGGCTCGCCCCGCCTGAGCTGCAGTTCCAGCTGCAGGATTCCGGAGCCAGGCTCCTGGTCAACGCCGCCGCCCTGGAGGAATCCGCCTCCCTCGCGGTGGCGGGCACTGACGTGACCCACCGCCTCGTCGTGGCGGCCGACGGCGGGACGGAACCTTCCGCGCCAAAGTCACCGGCCGCCGTCGGACGCTCCGCGGTGGAGCACTACGGGGAGGCGCTGCAGGCAGCTGCCCCCGAACACCCCGACATTCCGGTGGGGCACGAGGACGGCGCCATGATCCTCTACACCTCAGGAACCACCGGCAAGCCCAAGGGCGCCCTCCTGACCCACGGAAACATCACCTGGAACTGCATCAACACCGTCGTGGACATGGACATCAACCGCAACGACGTGGCGCTGATGATCTCACCGCTGTTCCACGTGGCGTCGCTGGACATGGGGCTGCTGCCGATGCTGCTCAAGGGCGCCACCGTGGTGCTCGAGGCCAAGTTCGATCCCGCCCGGGTCCTGGAACTGATCCGGGAGCACAGGGTCACCACCCTCAACGGCGTGCCCACCACGTTCCAGATGCTGTGTGAACATCCGGACTGGGCAACCGCGGACCTCTCCTCCCTGGACAAGCTGACGTGCGGCGGATCCGCCATTCCGCGGCGGGTCCTGGACGCGTACGAGGACCGCGGCATCGGGTTCACCAGCTGCTACGGCATGACTGAGACGGCCCCCGGCGTCACCATGCTTCCCGTGGACCGGTCCAGGGAGAAAGCCGGTTCGGCGGGCCTCCCGCACTTCTTCACCGACGTCCGGATCGCCGATCCCCTGGACGGGGTTGTGGCACCGGGCGAGGTGGGGGAGATCCAGATCTCCGGCCCCAACGTCATCAAGGAATACTGGAACCGGCCGGAGGCCACCGCAGCCAGCTACTCGGACGGGTCCTGGTTCCGCTCCGGGGACATGGGTTACCGGGATGAGGAGGGCTTCCTGTTCGTCTCGGACCGGCTCAAGGACATGATCATCTCCGGCGGGGAGAACATCTACCCGGCGGAGGTGGAGGCGGTCATTTCAGAGCACCCTGCCGTGGGCAGCGTGGCCGTCATCGGCGTCCCGGACGATAAGTGGGGCGAGGTTCCCCAGGCGATCGTTACCCTCCGGGAGGGCGAATCACTGACCGCGGAGCAGCTGCGCGGCTTCCTGGAGGGGCGGCTTGCCCGCTACAAGATCCCCAAGTCGCTGGTGGTGGTTGAAGACATGCCCCGGACGGCCAGCGGCAAGATCCGCAAGATGGAGCTCCGCAAGCAGCTCTGACGTCTGTGACATCCAGCTGCCCGCCCCGGTATCCGGGGCGGGTAGCGGCTTTTAAAACAACGGGCCGCTGTCAGGCGGCCTTTCCAAGGGCTGCCACCTGGACGGTGACTCCGAGACCGCGGATGTTCTCCTGCATTTCCTGAGGCAGCTGGTCATCGGTCACAACGCCGTCCAGCTTCTCCAGCGGTGCCACGTTGAAGCGCGAGACCGTGCCGAACTTGGTGCTGTCCGCCAGCAGGAAGCACGACGACGAGGCCTCCAGCGCGGCCAGCTTCACCTCCACCTTGTCCATGACCGGCGTGGTGATGCCCCGGGACACGTTCCACGTCCCCGTGCTGAGGAAGCACAGATCGATGTTGATGGACTTCACCACGTCCGCCGCAATCCGTCCGCAGCTCGAGGCGCTGGACGGGTCCACGGCACCGCCGGTGTGGATGGTCTCGATATGGGGGTAGGCGAACAGGCTGGTGACCACGTAAAAGTCGTTGGTCACCACGGTGATGCCCTGCCGCCCGGAGAGGTAGGGGACCACCGACTGGCAGGTCGTCCCGGCATCGAGGAAAACCACCATGCCGTCTTCCACGGATCCGGCAGCAAGCTCCGCGATGGCCTGCTTGCGCGGCAGCTCGAGCTGTGCGCGGAACTCGCGCTCCCGCGGGGGTTCCTGGCTTGTCCAGTCGGCGAGGCGAACGCCGCCCTGGACTGATATCACCTGCCCCTGGTCCTCAAGGGCCGTGATGTCCCGCCGGACGGTCATGTGGGACACGTTCATGTAGTCGGTGAGGCTGCGGATACTCAGGACGCCTTCCCGCCGCAGAAGGCGCAGGATCTCCTGGTGGCGCTGCTCGGGGATCAGGGGCCGGGCTGTTGGGCTCACAGACTTCTCTCCTTTGGCTGAAGTAGATCCAGCTTAACAACTTTTCACATGGTGTTCCTCTTTGTGAATCTTTGGGCTAATCTATTAAGCGATGTTAAACAAATTTGAAACCCTAGAGACCATCATCCGCACGGGCGCATTGCTCATCGCGCGGCTTGATTCTGCCGACGAGGCCTACCGTGTGGCCGAGGCCGCCATCGAGGGTGGCATCCGCGCCGTCGAAGTTCCGCTGACCGTTCCGGGCGCCCTGGGTGTTATCGGGCGCCTGGCCGATAAGTACGGCGACCAGGGGATCGTGGTAGGAGCGGGGACCGTGCTCGACGCCGAAGCCGCCTACGCCTCGATCTCCGCGGGGGCGCGGTTGCTGGTCAGCCCGCAGCTGAATCCGAAGATGATCGCCACCGCCAACCGCTACCAGGTGGTCACCGCCAGCGGCGCATTCACCCCGACTGAGGTCCTCAACACCCTCGAAGCCGGTGCCGACATCGTCAAGCTGTTCCCGGCTGAGCTCGGCGGCCCTGCCTACGTCAAGACCATCCTGGCGCCTTTGCCCCAGGCGCCCGTGATGCCCTCCGGAGGCGTGAGCCCTGCCAATGTTGAAGCGTGGTTCGCGGCCGGCGTCACCGCCGTCGGGGTCGGCAGCTTCGTCACCAAGGCTGCCCAGGAGGACGGCGATTACGGCCGGGTTGCCAAGGCCGCCCGCACCTTCCTCACAGCAATAGAAGACGCCCGCCGCTAAGCCGGGCACCCCCAGGCCGGCACCCGTGCCGGCAGAACACAAAGGAGTGAGCTGCATGAGCCAAGCTTCAGCAGAAATCGGTACGGTCCCGGACCGGCCAGTCAAGAACGTGCGGATCAGGTGGTACCTGATCGCCCTGCTCGTCATTGGCGGCATCATCAACTACATGGACCGCAATAACCTGAGTATTGCGAACACCACCATCGCCAAGGAGTTCGGCCTCAACGCCCTGCAGATGGGCCTGCTGCTGTCCGCGTTCTCCTGGCCTTACGCCATTGCGAATCTTCCCGCCGGCTACCTGGTGGACCGGTTTGGCCCCAAGAAGATGTTTGCCTGGGCCGCCGGTCTCTGGTCGATTGTGTCCATGCTGTCCTCTATGGCCAACTCCTTCGGGTTCCTCTACGCCGCCCGCGTGGCCCTGGGGATTTCGGAGTCGCCGTTCTTCACCTCCGGGCTCAAGGTTGCCGACAAGTGGTTCAACAAGACCGAACGCGCCCTCCCGGTCTCGATCGTTAACACCGGTTCACAGATTGCCAACGCGATCGCCCCGCCGCTGCTGACCTTCCTCATGCTCACCATGAGCTGGCGCGGGATGTTCCTGGTGATCGGCGCCCTGGGCATTGTCATCGCCCTGGTATGGCTCCGCGTTTACCGTGACCCCACGCTGAAGGAGCAGTTCATCATCAAGGGCGAGGAGTTCGAGGAGCAGCTTCAGCCCAAGGAGAAGCAGGCCGGCTGGGGCGAACTCCTCACCAAGAAGAACACCTGGTTCATGGTCATTGGCGCCTTCGGCATCTTTTACACCGTCTGGGTCTACCTCACCTGGCTGCCCAGCTACCTGCAGACCGCGCGCGGATTCAGCCTCAGCCAGATCGGGTGGCTGGCAGGACTGCCGTTCCTTTGCGGCATCCTGGGTGTACTCGCGGGCGGCATCTTCTCCGGCAAGGCAATCGCCCGCGGCGTGCCCGTGGTCCGCGCCCGCAAGATTCCCATCGTGGGTGGCGCGCTCCTCGCGGCAGCAGCCGTGCTGCCCGTTGCCTATGTGGAGAACACGGCCCTGGCAATCGTCCTGCTGTCCCTTGGCTACTTCGCGGCCCAGGTGCCCATCGGCGTGCTGTGGACCCTGGCCTCGGACATCGCCGAGCCCAACCAGGTGGCATCCCTCGGTGCCATCCAGAACTTCGGCGGATTCCTCGGAGCGGCAGTCGCCCCGATCGTCACCGGTCTTATCCTTGATTCGACCGGCGGCAACTACACCATGGTGTTCCTCATCGGCGGCCTGCTTCTGATCGTGGGCGCTGTGTCCTACGGATTCTTCGTCAAGGACCGCCGCACCCCCGCCACCGCCTAACCGGGCCCTGGTAACCCAGGCCCGTCAGTTCAAGGAAGAACAAGCAGTTGACCAGTACCCTCCCCAGAGTGTTCTTTGTGATTGGCCCGGCAGGTTCGGGGAAATCGAGCGTCAGCCGGCACCTCGCGGAGCGGTTTGGTGCGGCCCACATCGACAAGGACACCGCAACCATCCGCTTCACCGAATTGCTGCTGAAGCTCAACGGTTCGGATCCCAACGAGCGGGACAACAACGAGTTCTACCAGAACACCATCATGCCGCTGGAGTACGGAGCCATCCTTGACCTCACCCGGGACAACCTCAGGGCAGGCAATTCCGTTGTGCTCGACGCGCCCTTCGGCAAGTTCTTCGCGGATGACGACTACCTGGCCAAGGTCAGGGACCGGCACCAGTGGCCGGAGGCTGAACTCATCGTGGTTCACGTCCGGCTTGCCGGGGACGCGTTGCGCCAGCGGCTGGTTGCGCGGGGTTACCCGCGGGATGAATGGAAGCTCGCCAACTGGGAAACCTTCTGGTCCGGGGCGCAGGGCGACTCCTGCCGGTGGAAGCAGGCGCGGCACCTTGATTTCGACAACAGCGGTGCAGCCGTGGATGTCACCTCCTTTGCCGCGGCGGTGACCACCGGGTCTGCCTGAGCAGTAAACGAACAGCGCATGAACGGTGCTTGTCCCGCCGTCGTGCGCTGTTCCGTTACTGTCCAGCGGTCCGGGATCTTCCGGGTGTCGTGCCCGGTGTGACCGTTAACGGTCATCAATTGGCGGAATCATATAGGACAGTGCCACCATTATTGGATGCTTGAGGCAACTAAACCCCAGAATTCCCCGGACGGAACACCCGTCAACCCAGCGCTCGCAGCGGAAAGCAGGATCGCGCGCATCGCGGTGACGGTGTTCCCCATCCTGGTGGTCGTCGCCGGCGTCCTCGGCTTCCTGCTCCCCGGCGTCTTCAAGCCTCTGGGGCCGACCGTGCCGTACCTGCTGGGCATCATCATGTTCTGCATGGGCCTGACCCTGACCCCGCCGGACTTCGCCGCCGTGGCCAAGCGGCCCTGGGCGGTGGCGCTGGGCATCGTGGCACACTACATCATCATGCCCGGCGCGGGCTGGTTGATCGCCGGTGCCCTGAACCTGGAGCCCGAACTGGCCGTGGGCGTCATCCTGGTGGGCTGCGCCCCGTCCGGAACCGCCTCCAACGTGATGGCCTTCCTGGCCAAGGGCGACGTCGCCCTCTCCGTGGCGGTAGCCTCTGTCTCCACCCTGATCGCCCCGATCGTCACCCCGCTGCTGGTCCTGTTCCTGGCGAGTTCCTACCTTTCCATCGACGCCGGCGGCATGGTCCTGGACATCGTCAAGACGGTGCTCCTGCCGGTGGTGGCCGGCCTCCTCGCCCGGCTGTTCCTCAAGAAACTCGTCGGCAGGGTCCTGCCGGCACTGCCCTGGGCGTCCGCCGTCGTCATCTCCCTGATCGTGGCCATCGTGGTGGCCGGCAGCGCCAGCAAGATCGTCGCTGCCGGGGCCATCGTCTTCCTCGCCGTGGTGCTGCACAACGGCTTCGGCCTGGGCCTGGGCTACCTTGCCGGGAAACTGGGCCGCCTGGACGACAAGGCCCGCCGCGCCCTGGCCTTCGAAGTGGGCATGCAGAACTCCGGCCTGGCCGCCACCCTGGCCACCGCGCACTTCAGCCCCCTGGCGGCATTGCCGTCCGCGGTGTTCTCCCTGTGGCACAACGTTTCCGGGGCCATTGTTGCTGCCTGGCTTGCGCGCCGTCCCCTGCAGGACCGGGCGCAGGTTGCACTGCAGGACGCAGCAGTGCCGGAAGAACGCGCCTGACCTGCACCATTACCGCTGCCTGAGCCCCGGGCCCGGTGTTTTCCCCCGCCCATTCTGGGTAAAGAATCCGTTAGGGGCAGCGCCGCCCGCGCTGTCCGGCCAATTCCGGACGGGAGAGGGAAAGATGGCTCGGATCGACCGAATAGCCGAACCCTGGGGGACGAGGACGCCCTACGGCAGCGGGGATGAATGGCCCGTGCGGGTGGACACCCACCTGGCCGACGGCCTGGCCCCGGAGGACGTGGACACCTGGGTCCAGACGGCGTCGCTCCTGCACTCCAATGGCGACGCCATGGACATCGCCGTCAAGGACAAACGGATCGTTGGGGTCCGTGGGCGGGCGGTGGACCGGGTGAACCATGGCCGCCTCGGTCCGAAGGACCTGTACGGGTGGCAGGCAAACGCCTCCCCGGACCGGCTCACCAAACCCCTCATCCGCGAGGGCGGGAAGCTGGTGGAAACCGACTGGGACACCGCCATGCAACGCGTCGTGGACCGCTCCAAGGCGCTGCTGGCGGAGCAGGGCCCCAGCGCCATTGGCTTCTACACCACCGGACAACTGTTCGCCGAGGAGTACTACACGCTGGGCGCGATTGCCCACGGCGGAATCGGCACCAACCATGTGGACGGGAACACCCGGCTGTGCACGGCAACGGCAGCCGAGGCGCTGAAGGAGTCGTTCGGCTGCGACGGCCAGCCCGGCTCCTACACCGACGTGGACCACGCCGACGTCATCGCCCTTTACGGCCACAACGTCGCTGAGACCCAGACCGTCCTCTGGACCCGGATGCTGGACCGGCTGGCCGGGCCCAACCCGCCAAAGATCATCTGCGTGGACCCCCGCCTCACGCCCGTGGCCAAGGCCGCCACCGTGCACCTGGCGCCCCGGCCGGGAACCAACGTTGCCCTGATGAACGCGATCCTGCACGAGATCATCGCCAACGGCTGGGTGGACCAGGAGTACATCCAGGCCAACACCGTGGGCTTCTCCGACCTGGAAAAAGAGGTCAGGAAGTACCCGCCGGCACTGGCGGCAGAGATTTGCGGCGTCCCGGCGGAGAAGATCCAGCAGGCGGCCGGCATCATCGGCCGCGCCGAACGGCTCCTGTCCACGGTGCTGCAGGGCTTCTACCAGTCCAACCAGGGCACCGCCGCCGCGGTCCAGGTGAACAACATCAACATCATCCGTGGCATGCTCGGCAAGCCGGGCTGCGGCATCCTGCAGATGAATGGGCAGCCCACCGCCGAAAACACCCGCGAGTGCGGCGCGGACGGGGACCTGGCTGGCTTCCGGAACTGGTCCAACGACGCCCAGGTCAAAGACCTGGCCCGGGTCTGGAACGTGGACCCCATGTCCATCCCGCACTACTCGCCGCCCACCCACGTCATGCAGATGATGCGGTACGCGGAGGACGGCTCCATCAGGATGCTGTGGGTCAGCGGCACTAACCCGGCCGTCTCGCTGCCCGAGCTGGCCCGCGTCCGCAGCATCCTCAAACAGGAACGGCTGTTCCTGGTGGTGCAGGACATCTTCCTCTCCGAGACCGCCCAGCTGGCCGACGTCGTACTTCCCGCCGCCACCTGGGGCGAGAAAACGGGAACGTTCACCAACGTGGACCGCACGGTGCACTTGTCGGAGAAGGCCGTGGACCCGCCCGGTGAGGCCCGGCCCGACCTGGCGATCTTCATCGACTACGCGCACCGGATGGGCCTGAAGGACAAGGACGGGCAGCCGCTGGTCACATGGCACGATCCCGAGTCCGCCTTCGAAGCCTGGAAGGAATGCTCCCGAGGCCGTCCCTGCGACTACACCGGCATCACCTACGCCAAACTGCGCGGCGGCTCCGGGATCCAGTGGCCGTGCAACGAGGACAACCCCGACGGCACCGAACGGATTTACGCTGACGGAAAGTTCTGGGCGCACCCGGAGTACTGCGAAACCTACGGCCGCGACCTGATCACCGGCGCGCCCGTGGACCCCTCCGAGTACAAGGCCCTCAACCCGGAGGGCAAGGCCATCATCAAGGCCGCCGAATACATGCCGGCGCACGAACTCCCCAGCCAGGACTTTCCGCTCCAGCTCATTACCGGGCGCACGCTCTACCAGTTCCACACCCGCACCAAGACGGGCCGGGCACCGGAACTGCAGGCAGCGGCGCCTGACGTCTGGGTGGAGTTGTCGGCGGACGACGCCGGCGCCTACGGGATTGCCGAAGGGGACCTTGCGGAGGTGGAGACACCCCGCGGTTCCGTCCGTGCCAAGGTCCGGATCAGCGGCATCCGGACCGGCGCCCTGTTCCTGCCCTTCCATTACGGCTACTGGGACACACACGGCGGCCACGAGCCGGACGGTGCAGGCCGGGCAGCGAACGAACTGACCATCACCGACTGGGATGCCGCGTCCAAGCAGCCCATCTTCAAGACGGCGGCCGCCCGCATCACCCGGGTCTCCGGCGGCGACGGACCCTCCCCGGCACCCACCACCACGGCCTCGGCTCCCCTGGGCAGCTTCCCGGAGGAAGCCGCGACAAAAGGCATTCCGTCCGCCCTGGCCGACGAAGCCACCGGAACGGCAGGAGGGGAACGATGAAATTCGGGCTGGCCCTGGAGGAACTGCACCGTTCCGAAAACGACCTGGCACACCACCTGCTGACCATCTCGGAGCGGCACAAGGTGGACCACGAGATCTACCACCTGGCCCGTGACCTGGCGCGCTGGTCCCAGCAGCACGTCCGTGACATCGCCAGTATGGCCAGGAACTATGGCGAGGACCTGGACCCGGAGCCCCGCGGTGAGGCGGGCCTGATGGAAACGCTGCGGGAGAAGGGCAGCGAGATGGTGGGCCGCCGGCCCGAGACCGGGATGCTCCTGCTGCGGGACCTGCGCGAGCTCTACCTGATGGCGTGCGGGGTATCCGCCGACTGGGAGCTCCTTGCCCAGGCCGCGCAGGGCAATAAGGACAAGGAGCTGCTGGCCCTCGCCGAGGCCTGCCATCCCCAGACCATCCGCCAGATGAAGTGGGCCAACGGAAAGCTGAAGGAATCCGCCACCCAGATCCTGGTCAGCTGAGCGCCAGCCACGGGAACTGTCAGCCGGCCTCCCGGGCCGCCTGCAGGTGAGCGACCAGCGCCTGCATCTGCCCGGCGGTCCATGGCAGCGCCTTGCTCAGTTCGGCGCTGTTCTCGCTCCACATGGTGCGGGCCGCGGTCTTGGTGCCCTCGCTGCTGTGGAAGCGCGAGCCCAGCTCGTCCCAGCGGCGCACCAGGTCCCGGGCCTCCGGGCTGGCGGCCGGGACCCCGCCGTCGACCTGGCGCAGGCCCTCCGCCACCAGGCTGGCCCACTCGGTCCGTGAATCCTCCGTGGCTTCGGCTCCCAACAAGGCACGGCGCTCGTCGAGTTCCCTGCGCTGGTCCTCGGTGAAGTAGTTCTCGAACATCGTCATCCTTTCCAAAACGGTGATGAAATATGCGGGCTCCGCGTGCCCGTTGCTGCTGATGCGGTCCAGCAGTTCCTGGATGGTGCGTCGGAGCTGCTCCAGCCGGCGGGCCTGGTCGCCCAGGGCCTCCAGTTGCCGGAGCAGCAGGAGGTGCAGTGATTCCGGACCGGCCTGTGAGCCGTCAGCCGGACCGTCCAGCACCGCGGCGATCTCCCCGAGCGGTACCCCAAGGCTGCGCAGCGTCCGGATGCTGTACAGGCGCCGCAGGTCCTGCTCCGTGTAGCGGCGGTGGCCGGCGGCGGTCCGGTCGCCCGCCCGGAGCAGCCCGATGCTGTCGTAATGGTGCAGCGCCCTGACCGTCATGCCGGTGGCCGCGGCCAGCCCGCCGATGCTCCACCGCGCTCCGTTCGCATCATCCATACCGCCCACGGTAGATCCTGACGCCGCGTCAGGTTCAAGCCCCCGTGAAAAGGTGGCCGCGCCGTGGCGCTACTCCCGTCGAAGCAGTTTCATTCAGTGAAACTGCCCGCGCGGCGCGCCCGCCGTGTACCCCAAAGTTGAGTCCAGAGACGCGGCGCACAACGCGCCGCACCGGTGATGCATGACAGGAACGGCGCGGAACACATGGAGTCAATGACGACGGCACGGCGGATCCTGCGGGGGATCGAGTTCGCCCGGCCGCGGACCACCGCCCCGCTGTTGCTGGACCTCTACCTTCCGGACGACAGTCCCGACACCGCGCCCTCCGGCCAACCACGGCACGGCCGGCCCGCCGTGGTGCACTTCCACGGCGGCGGCTGGCGGACGGGGGAGCGGTCCTCGCTCGGGCCGCATGTGGACGGACTGGGCATCAGTCCCATCGGGCGGCTGGTGGACGCCGGGTTCGTTGTTGCCTCCGCGGATTACCGCCTCACGGACGTTGCCACCTTCCCTGCCCAACTGCTCGACGCGAAGGCGGCGGTCCGCTGGCTCCGCGGCCATGCGGCGGCGTACGGCGTGGACCCGCACCAGATCTTCGCCTGGGGTGACTCTGCCGGCGGCCACCTCGCCGGCCTCGTTGGCCTCACTGCCGGATCCCCGGCTTTCACCGACGGCAGCGCGGACGGCACGGTGAACGTACCTGACGGCGTCGCCGCCGTCGCCGCCTGGTACCCGCCCACGGACCTGGTCCGGATGGGCACCCAAGCCCGGCCTGACGCCGTCGTACGCGCCGACGATCCAGGCTCCCGCGAAGCCCTGCTGATCGGCGCCCAGCCGGCCGGGGCGCCGGACAAAGCCAGGGCAGCAAGCCCGCTCAGCTATGTGCACGGCGATGCGCCGCCCTTCCTCCTTATCCACGGAACGGCGGACCGTTTCGTCCCGGCGGCGCAGTCCACCAGCCTCGCCGCAGCCCTCCAAGTCGCAGGCAGCGCCGTCGAACTCCTCCTGCTGGAGGGGGCGGACCACATGTGGTCACTGCCCGACGGCAGCAATGAGGCCGCGGAGCAGGCCATTGCCGCCACCATCGATTTCTTCCGCCGCCAGGCGAAGCAGCACTGACTTCCCGCCCCATCGCCTGGGCACCTGCCCAGGGACAGACCTGAAAGGCCTCCCCATGCAGTTCATTGGCATCACCCATCGCGGCGAACCCTGGGCCGCCGCGCTCGCCGGCTCGCGCGTCCTTCCGCTGGCCACCGTCACCGAGTTCTGGGCCAACCCCGAAAACTGGCGGGATAAGGCAGCATCGCTGGCAGCGGCGGCAAGGGAAACAGCCGACGGCGGAGGCTGGCTGGAGCGCGGCAGCGTCCCCGAGGTGCCGCCCGTCCCGGCGCCGGCCCGGGTGATCTGCGTGGGGCTGAACTACAAGGCGCACGCGGCCGAAGGCAGCTACAAGGACCAGGAGCTGCCGCCGCACCCCACCCTTTTTGGCCGCTGGACAGCATCCCTGTCCGTGGGCAACGTACCGGTTCCCGTCCCCGAAGGTGAGGCCGGGCTGGACTGGGAAGGCGAGGTGGCCGCCTACATTGGCCGCCGGGTGGAGTCCGCGGACGAGGATGAAGCGGCCGACGCCGTCTTTGGCTACTCCACCTTCAACGACATCACCTCCCGGACCGCCCAGAAGCTCACCTCGCAGTGGACGCTGGGAAAGAACGGCGACTTCAGCGGCCCGCTGGGCCCGCTGGTCAGCCGCGGCGACGTGGGCGACCTCCGCGACGGGCTGCAGGTGCGCACCCGCGTCAACGGCATCGAAGTACAGAACGGCAACACCCGCGACATGATCTTCCCCGTTCCGGCCATCATCTCGCTCATCAGCCGGACGTTCACGCTGCACCCCGGAGACGTCATCGCCACCGGCACCCCGGAAGGGGTGGGGTATGCCCGCGAGCCGCAGTGGCTGCTGCAGCCCGGCGACACGGTGGAAGTGGAGATCGAGAAACTCGGCACCCTGGCCACCCCCGTCGGCGGTCCATCCCTGCGGAGCCGTGCCTGATGAACGCCTTCCATCACGCTGCCGACATCCCGTTGGAGGCGCAGGTCCTGATCTCCGGCGGTGGCCCCAGCGGGCTGTTCCTGGCCCTGGACCTGGCCTCCCGCGGCGTTGCCAGCACCGTCATCGAACCGCGGACCAGCGTGGACCAGACCCGGCCCCGGGCCAAGACCACCAACGCCCGGACCGTGACGCACCTGCGCCGGCTGGGCCTCGCGGACGCGCTCCGCGATGCGTCGCCGCTGCCCGTGGACCATGCCCAGGACGTCATCTTCTGCACCGGCCTGACCGGCCCGTCCGCGCATGAACTGCGGCGGTTCCCGAACGCCTTCCAGCTGGTTCCCGGCCGCTACGGCCCCCAGCCGGAGTGCGGCCAGCAGGTGCCCCAGCCCGTCCTCGAGGAGGTGCTCCGCACCGCCGTCGCGCACCACCCCCTGGTCACTTTCCTTCCCGGTTGGAGCGTGACCGCAGTCAGCGGTCCTGAAGGCGATGCTCCCGCCGGGCCGTACGCCGTCGCCGTCGCCGATGCCACAGGTGCCGCCAGCACCATCCGCGCGGAGTACGTCATTGGGGCCGACGGCGGATCGTCCGCCGTGCGCCGCAGCCTCGGCATCCGCCTGGCGGGCGGGTCCGAGGCGATGTCCAACATCAGCATCCTGTTCCGTTCGCAGTCACTGGCCGCCGCCATCCCCCTTGACCCCGCCGTCCAGTACTGGGTAGTGGGCCCGGAAACGTCCGGCATGGTGGGGCCGATGGACCTCGACGGCACCTGGTGGGCGATCGTGCAGGGCGTTGATCCGGACGTCACGGTTACCCCCGCCGGCGCCGCCGCGATGGTCCGCTCGCTGGTGGGCGCTGGGGTGGATGGTGCCGGCGTCGACGTCGAGGTGCTCGCCACCGATCCGTGGACGGCCCGCATGCTGCTCGCGCCCGGCTACAGCAGCGGCAATGTCTTCCTGGTGGGCGACGCCGCGCACCTCAACCCGCCGTGGGGCGGCCACGGGTTCAACACCTGTATCGGCGACGCTGCCAACCTCGCCTGGAAGCTCGCCGCAGCCATTCAGGGCTGGGCCGGTCCGGGGCTCATGGCCAGCTACGGGGAGGAACGCCGACCCGTCGCCGCCCGGACCATCAGGGACGCGGCGGAGAACGGCAAGGCGCTGGCCTACCACTTCGCCAATCCTGGGCTCACCGCCCCCGGACCGCGTGGCGACGCCGCGCGGGCTGCAGCCCACGCGGCGCTGGCCGTCAAGCAGAGCGAGTTCGATTCCCTGGGCCTGGTGCTCGGCTACGCCTACGGCGGCTCATCCGTGGTGGTGCCGGACGGCTCGCCCGTTCCCGCCGAAGACCCCATCCGCTATGTCCCCTCCGCCAGCCCCGGGGCGTTGCTGCCGCATGCCTGGCTGGCCGACTCCTCCCTTTACGACCTTCTGGGGGAGGGTTTCACGCTGCTGGCCGACGCCGGCGCGCTGCGCGGGGTACCAGCCGACATGGCCTTTGCCCCGGTCCTCGAGGCGGCCGCCCGGCACGGCATCCCGGTGACCGTTGCCGCCGTCGGGCCTTCGGGGGACGGAACCGGTCCCGCAGAGCTGTGGGGCGCCGACTCTGTGCTGGTCCGCCCGGACCAACACGTGGCCTGGCGCGGCAGTTCTGCTGAGGAGGCAGCCGCCGCAGTTCCAGTGGCTGCCGGCTGGCCGCTGACGGCGCCGGACGAAACCACATCACCCGAACAACCCAGGAGCGCCCGTGCCGACGCCGTCATTTCGTGACTTCCTCTTCGCCCCCGACCACCCCCGCGTTGCCGGCATCCGTGGCCTGAACGCCCGGGAGTACGCCGAAGCCGCAAAGGCCGATGCGTTTGCCGGGCCCATGATCGAAAGCTGGCGGAAGCTCTACCCGCAGCCCTTCACCGGCATCACCAACGACGGCGTCCGGCGGGAAGGCCTGTATCCGCTCGCCCCGGCCCGGCCAGGGGAGGAGGCGCCGACGGCGGAGATGGTGGCAGCGGCCCGCAAGCTCCTGGACGCTCTCACGGCAGACCAGGCGCGGAAGCTCAGGTACGCCGTGGACGCACCCGAATGGCAGAGCTGGGCCAACCCGGAATTCCTGCAGCACAACACCGGGCTCCGGCTGGACGAGCTCGATCCACCTGTCCGCGACGTTGTGCTGGGGCTGGTGGAGGCAAGCCTGAGTCCGCAGGGGTTCGGGCTGGTGCGGAACCTGATGCGCATCAACGGCTTCCTGGGGAACCTGGTGGAACTGCCGCTGCTGATGAACGAGTTCAGCTACAACGTTGCCCTCTACGGGGAGCCGTCGGAGACCGAACCGTGGGGGTGGCAGCTGTTCGGCCACCACGTGGCGCTGAACTGCCTGGTGGTGGGAACACAGCTGGTGGTCTCGCCCGTGTTCATGGGCGCGGAACCGGACATGATCGACGACGGCCCGCACCGGGGCGTGAAGGTGTTCAAGGAGCGCATCGCCCTGGCCCGGCAACTGATGGGTGCGCTGCCTGCGGGGCTGCGGACGAGCGCTGTTGCCTATGCGTCCATGGTGGATCCGGCCATGCCGGAGGGCCGCCTCCACCCGGGCGACGAACGGCACCTGGGCGGCTGCTTCCAGGACAACCGCGTGATTCCGTATGAGGGCATCCGGGTGTCAGGCCTGCCGGACGCGGCCCGGGAACTGCTGGACGCCGTGGTGGAGGACTTCATCGCCTACCTCCCCGACGGGCCCCGCGCCGCCCGCCTCCGGGAAATCCAGGACCACTACCCCGAGAGCTTCTTCAGCTGGATCGGCGGCTGGGAACAGGACGAGGCGTTCTACTTCCGGCTGCAGAGCCCGGTGGTGGTGCTGGAACTGGACCACCACACCGGGGTGTTCCTCAGCAACGACGAACCCGCCCCGTTCCACATGCACACCGTGGTCCGCACCCCCAACGGCAACGACTACGGCCGCGACCTGGTCAGGCAGGCCACCGCCTGAGCCACCCATAGGTCGCTGTAAACACAGCAGGCCCGGACTTCCTTACGGAGGTCCGGGCCTGCTGTGTTGGATGTGCGTTAGGGGATGTCCAGCGCTGCGCGGCGCTGCGGCGGGGGACCCACCACGGTCAGGTCCATCTCGGCCTGGGCGCGGCCAAAGCCCTCCATGTCCATGTAGGGCTCGCCGCCCTCGGTGTACATGTAATCCTCGGTGGGCTCATTGAAGTACTCGAAGAACCCGTTGAACACCGACGGCGTGAGGAAGCCCAGCATCTGGGTGTTATGCGCGTCCAGTGCGAACGAGTGGACCGTGCCGGCGGGCGCGTGCACGAAATCGCCCTTGGTCAGGAGCATTTCGCGGCCGTTGGCGTAGAGCCACATGCGGCCCTCGGTGCAGAGGAAGTTCTCGGTGTGCTGCGAGTGGAAGTGCAGCGGAATGTACGGTGACTTGGCGCCCTTGGTGTGCACCGCGAAGTAGTTGGACCCCGTGTTGGCGGGCCGGGAAAGGTAGGTAAACATGGTCTGGTAGCTGACCATCCGCTCACCCTCGCCGGCACTGAGGAAGTACGGACTCTGCGACGGCGGCAGGCCGGCGTCGTGCTTGAACGACGGCGCCACGCGCTCAACGTCGGGAAAGGTGATACCGAACTCCGCCCCCACCTCGGCCTGCTCCTGCAGGCTGGCCTTGTGTCCGGGCCGGACCGGCGGCACGTGTGAATCGATCGGCGTGCCTGCGCGCTCGTAGTAGGCCTCCGCGCCGCCGGGGGTCATCCAGTTCAGGAACCGGGTGTAGTGGCTGGCCATGCGGTAGGCGTGCGGGGTGTTCGGCGGGATGACCACCGAATCGCCGGGCGTCAGGATCCTGCTCTCGCCGGGCAGCCAGACGTGCAGGATCCCGTCGAACACGTAGAGCGTCTTGTGCTCAATACTGTGGCTTACGAAAGGGGATTCCGCTCCCATTCCCCCGGAGATGTACGCAGCGCTGAAGATGCCGCCCGTATCGGCGGCGCGGGCGATGACCGTGACCAGCTGGCCATTGATTTCGTACCGTGCGCCCTCGCCCGACGCCATGTAATACGGGACCGCCTCCCCGGGCAGCGCGTTCGCCACCGGGAGTTGCTTGTTCATTTCCTCAACGCTGAGGGACATGGTTTCCTTCCTTCCAGTCGGCCGGCCCTTGCCGGAGCGGAACCTACATCATGGCTGTCCATCGCTCCGGCCACGAGCCCGGATTCCAATGGTTGAAATCCGAACCTGACCAGCCGGTATCCCGCTATCCCTCACATTCCTTGCAGTACTTCTTGCCGTCCTTTTCCCGGGCAAGCTGGCTGCGGTGGTGGACCAGGAAGCAGGACATGCACGTGAATTCGTCTGCCTGCACCGGCACCACCTGGATGAGGAGTTCCTCGTTGGAGAGGTCCGCGCCGGGCAGCTCGAAGCTGTCCGCGAGGTCCGTCTCGTCCAGGTCGGGACTGGCTTCCCGGCGGCTGGACTTGTCGGACTTCAGCTCCTCCAGGGCGACGTTCGGCTCTTCCTCGGGAGTCACCCGCGGAGCGTCGTAGTCAACTGACATGTGGTGGTTCTCCTGTCGACTTTCTTTCTGGTTGTCCGGGACTGGATTCTAGACTGTCGTCCCCAGGTTCCAGTCCTGAACAGATCGACAACGCAGGGCCGGCCCAACAAATTCCCGGCCCGCGTCCTGCCCCTGTCCAGCCCCTACTTCAGCTGAAATCCGTGCCTGCAAGCCGGGCGCACGCCTCCCACAGCCGCCGCCGTGCCCCAGGGTCAGACCCCATGCCGGGGGTGGGAAGTTGCTTCCGCTTCGCCCACAGCTTGCCGGTGACCGCCGCCGCCTCCGGGGCAGTGGCAAGCCACAGCGGCGTGTCCGCCGCCCGCTCTGCCGTCTTTCCCAGCGTGTTCGTGAGCCACCGGAACGGCCCGCCCACGTCCTGCAGCAGGCCGGTGTTCCGCACCAGTCCCGGGTGGACGGCGTTGGCCACCACGCCTGTACCACGCAGGCGTTCGGCAAATTCCTGGGTCAGCAGCACCCGGCCCAGCATGGTGGGCGGCGTGGACCGGAGGAAGCTGTAGGTCCCGTTGGCCGTCTGCAGGTCGTCGAAGGGGATTTTGACGTTCCCGTACTTGGACGCGATATTCACGATCCGCGATGGGTTTGCGTCGGTGGCACCGCTCCTGAGGCTGTCCAGCAGGAAGCCGGTGACCAGGAAGTAGGACATCACGTTGGTGGCGAAGGTGAGCTCAAGCCCCTCGGCGGTTTCCTGGCGTTCCTTGCGGAACACGCCGGCGGCGTTCACCAGCACGTCCAGCCTGCCGTGCCGGGAACGGAACCCATCCACGGCGGCACGGATGGAGGACTGCAGCGAAAGATCGCATGCGAGCGGCTCCACGTCCGCGCCCGGAACACGGGTCCGGATATCCGCCATCACCGCCTTCGCGCGCCCTTCGCTCCGGCCCACGACGACGACAGTGGCACCTTCGCGGGCAAGGCCGGCAGCCACTGCCCGCCCGATCCCACCGGTGGCGCCGGTCACCAATGCAACGCGCCCGTCCATCCGTGCCATGCCATCGCCTCCCGGTGGTCAGATCTTCCGGGACTATCCCAGCACTGTCCGGAGGATCTGGCCAGTGCCCTTAGGACCAGAGCCTTTCGGGCTGGAACCAGGGGCCTCCCGGGACGCCCGGGGCGTGGCGATGCCCCTGGTCACCTTGGGGATTTCCTCGTGCTTCAGCCCGCTGGCCGCGGCGAGCTGGTAGTCGTCCAGCAGGCGCAGTTTCCGTGCCGTGGCGAGCACCTCGGCGCGGGCTTGCTCGACGGCGGCACGCGCCCCCTCGACGGAAGCCAGCTCCGCCGCAAGCTCCCTGAGGGTCGCCAGGTGGGAGTCGGCGGATTGCCCGGACGGAAAGAATTCGTCCCGCCGCGCCCCGATGCCACGGACCGTCGCGGCAGGCATTCCTGCCGCCCGGGCAACGGGGGCCGCCTTCACGCCGTCGCACACCGCCTGGGCAACCCGCTCGTTGAGGCCACGCGAAAGCGCGCGCAGCCGGCTCGAGTGCAGGGAAATCATGCGCTTCTGCTGTGCCAGGAGGGACAGCAGCTCTTCGGCCCGGGCCACGGCGGGGTCGGGCCTGGGCACGCCCCGGTACCGATAGGTGCGCTGCGCGCCGCCGGTTCCTCCCGTGGCGTGCGTGACCGCCGCCGGCGCGCGTCGACTCGGCTCAGTGTCCTGTGGGGAGGTCTGTCTGCCGGGCACCGGTTGCTCCTCTGTTCGCGGCATGGGGGTCTTCCCTGCACGCTACGCCGCCTCGAACCCGTGCAGCCAATACCAATAACCCGTGGTGCGATAGGCAAAACTTCTGGCTGCCCTGTCATAAGGGCTGCTTATCCGTCCACGCACTTTAGGTCTTATCCAAGCCGGTCCCTCCCTGCCTAGGCTCGAAGGAACCACCCTCATCCGTCCTTGAACCCTGGAAGAGACCATGCCTGAATTCGTGCCCGCATCACGTGTAACCCGAATCAAATCCTCGCCAAGTGTTGCCGCGGCGGCGCGTGTGCGGGAGCTCAAGGCCGAAGGCCGGCGGATCCTCGACCTGACCGTGGGCGAGCCGGATTTCGATACGCCCCAGCACATCAAGGACGCCGCCATTGCCGCCATCGGCCGCGGCGAAACAAAGTACACATCAGTCACAGGTACGCCCGAACTCCAGAAGGCCATCCTGCAGACGCTGGAGCGCAAGACCGGGCAGCACTACACCCCCGGGGAGATCACCATCGGCGGCGGCGGAAAGCAGGTCATCTTCACCGCATTCATGGCCACGCTGGACCAAGGGGATGAAGTTGTCATCCCGGCACCGTACTGGGTCTCCTACCCGGACATGGTGCTGGCCAACGAGGGAACCCCGGTCATCGTGCCCTGCGGTGAGGACACCGGCTTCAAGCTCACCCCGGAGGCACTGTCGGCGGCCCTCACCGGACGCACCAAGTGGGTCATCCTGAACACACCCTCCAACCCCACCGGCGCGGTCTACTCCCGCGAGGAGCTCGCCGGCCTGGCCAACGTCCTCAAGGACCACCCCGCCGTCTACGTCCTCACCGACGAAATCTACGACGAAATCCACTTCGGCAATGAACCGATCACCAGCCTCGTGGCTGTGGCCCCGGAGCTTAAGGACCGGGTGCTGGTGACAAACGGCGTCTCGAAGGCCTACGCGATGACCGGCTGGCGGCTCGGGTACGCGGGCGGACCGGCACCGCTGGTGGGCGCCATCAACAAGCTGCAGTCCCAGATGTCGTCCTGCCCGTCGTCGGTCAGCCAGGCCGCCGCTGCCGCAGCCCTCACCGGCGACCAGGCCTTTGTCCGCGAAAGTGTGGAGGTTTACCGCGAACGCCGCGACGCAGCTGTTGCCGGGCTGAACGCCATCGAAGGGTTGAAATGCTCGACGCCGGACGGCGCCTTCTACGCGTACGTCAACTGTGCGGGGGTCATCGGGCGGACGGCGCCTGACGGCAGGCAGATCACCAACGACGAGGACTTCACCCTCTACCTGCTGGACGCCGCCTCGGTGGCGGTCATCCAGGGCTCGGCCTACGGCCTGGGCCCCTACTTCCGGATCTCCTACGCCACCGGACTGCCCGTCATCGAGGAATCCATCGCGGCGATCGAAAAAGCCGTCCAGGCACTGTCCTGACCCATCCACCCATCCGCTTTTTAGGAGCACCCATGATCCACGTCAAAACGAAATTCGACCGGCCCTCGGAAGACGCCATCCAGCGGCTGTCCAAGTTCTCCTCCGCCACCGTCCATGAAGCACAGGGCCGCAAAGGCGCGCTGAGCTCCAGGATCAAGCCGATCGACCGCAGCATGTCCTTCTGCGGCCCGGCTGTCACGGTGGTCTGCGCCCCGCGGGACAACCTGATGCTCCAGGTGGCCATCCATTACGCGCAGAAGGGCGACGTTGTCCTGGTCTCGGCAGGCGAATACGAGGAGGCCGGCACCTTCGGTGACGTGCTGGGCAACGCCATGAAGGCGAAGGGCCTGGCGGCAATGGTCACCGATTCCGGTGTCCGTGACACCAAGGACCTCATTGAACTCGGCCTGCCGGTGTTCTCCGGCAGCGTCTGCATCAAGGGCACCGTCAAGGAAACCATCGGCCCCATCAACCACCCCGTGGTGTTCGGTGACGAAATCGTCTACCCCGGCGACGTCCTGCTCGGCGACGCCGATGGCGTGGTGGTGGTCCGCAAGGACGAGATCGAGGAAGTCATCAAACTGTCCCAGGCACGGGTAGATGCCGAAGACGACCTCATCCGCCGCTACAAGGAAGGCGGCACCACCATCGAACTGTGCAAGCTGACCGACGTCCTCAAAGCCAAGGGCCTGCTGGTGGAGGACGCCGAACTGGAGCCCGCCCTGTAACAGGCCGGCGGAGGTCCCAAATGAAGAGGCCCGGGGTTCCTTTCGGAACTCCGGGCCTTCCCTCTTGTCGGACTGTATTTCAACCATCGAGTGCTCCGTAACTGCCGTTATGGGCGACCTAAACGGCAGTTACGGAGCACTCGATATGTGGCGGCCAGTCAGTTCATGCCGGGCAGGAGATAGGCTGGCGGGCCCACTTGGGAGTCGTCCAGGTACCACATGGTGGACCCGCGCTTGCCCGGGGGCATCATGCTTCCCTCGAAGACAAATACGGGATCCGATGCCGCACCGTCCTCGGCCCGCCAGAATCCGTTGGTGGGGCAGTGCGAGCCGGTGCTGGCCTTTAGTTGGATTCTCCGTTCCGGGGCTTTCCGGTACTGCAGGCTGGTGATCTTTTTCATGGCGGGCTCCAGGGAATTAATGCCGGGTGGACGCTTTTCCAGCGGACCTTTTATGGTTTTATCCTAGAACTCCGGATAAGCCCTGAATAAGACAAAACAACAGTGCCCTGATAAGACTGCCTTATGGTGCGGACCGGCTGTTGGCGGGAAGTGGCGGATATTTGCTGCGCAGCATTTCCTGGAGCATTTCCTTCAGCACCAGCAGGACCGCTGATCCGGCCTCGGACAACGGCTCATGGTCGGGGGTGCACAGGGCGATTTTGCACTGCAGCGCGGGGTCCACGATCCGCAGGACCCGGAAGTCCTCCTCGTGGAACAGTGCATCCGCGGCCGATTTGGGCAGGATGGTGGCCCCGAGGTCCATGCGCAGCAGCCTGGTGAGTGAGGGCACCGATTCGATCTCGCCCACCAGCTTCAGCTTCATCCCCTTGTTTTCGATGCCGGCCTCCACCACCTGCCGCAGCGTATGGATCTGTTCCGGCAGGAACAGACCCAGGGTGGCCGCTTCCTCCAGGGTGATGGTGTCCGCGTCCGCGGCGACCGGAAGGTCACGCCGCGAATTCACGATCAGGTACAGGTCCTCCACGATCAGCGTGGTGAACCGCACGCCGCGGATGGGGCCGGGCTCGTAGATGAGTGCCATGTCCAGCCGCCCGTTCTTGATGGCTTCGCTGAGCACGCCGCCGTAGATCTCGGTCAGGTGGAGGACGATGTCCGGGTAGCGCCGGCCCACTTCGCTGATGATCCGTGGAGTGAGGCTGGAGGCCATGCTGTAGGGCGCAATGGCGATGGAGACCCGGCCCGACGGCGCGGCGCCGGAGGCAGCCACATCCACCCTCGCCTGCTCCACCAGCCGGAGGATGGTCTGCGCATGCCGGTACAGGGTATGGCCGGCGGCCGTGGGCTCCACCCCCTGCTTGCTCCGGATCAGGAGCCGCTGCTTCAGTTCGGTTTCGAGGGCAGAGACCTGCTGGCTCAGTGCCGGCTGCGCCACATGCAGGGCGGCCGCCGCCTTGGTGATGCTTCCCGAGTCCACGATCTTCACGAAGTACGCCAGCTTCCGGGTGTCCATAGCGCTCCTCTTTCCGGCGGGACGGCACAGCAGTGCGGGGGTCATACGTTGGCGCTATGGCGGGACAGGCATTACGTCTTTGTGTGGTCCCCGTCCCGGGCATAGGTTAATTGCAGACGACTTTTCAATGACCAGAACATTCTATCCCCGCTCCGGCCATAGCTGCTTCCAATGACGGCATATGCATTTTGCATAAGCGGCGGGAATCGGCAATTGACCGCATTCCTTTACATTTACGAAACAAGCGAAAAGTACATTCTTCGTATCGGCGCCTATTGCGGCCGGCAGGGGTCATAACGGTCCCCTATCCCGTGACACGGATTACGTCTTTGTGTGGCCGAATTCCCGGTGCCACACTCATTTACACCCGAATTGCCCAGCAGAGGAAGGCCCGCAATGCCCACAGTTGATCTCGTCGCGGATCTTGGTGAAGGTTTTGGCGCCTACTCGATCGGTGACGACCAAGCCCTCCTGGACATCGTCTCCAGCGCCAACATCGCCTGTGGATTCCATGCCGGCGACCCCGACATCATGAATGCCACCGTGGCCGAGTGCGTCCGCAAGGGGGTGGGCATCGGTGCCCACCCCAGCTTCCCGGACCTCCGCGGCTTCGGCCGCCGCGCCATGGACCTCACCGCGGACGAGGTGCGCAACGACGTCATCTACCAGCTCGGAGCCCTGAACGCGTTCGCCGCCTACCACGGCACCTCCGTCTCCCACCTGGCGCCCCATGGCCGGCTCGGAAACCTCGTGGCCACCAGGGCCGACTACGCCGAGGCCGTGGCTGACGCCGCCGCCCGGGTGGATCCCAACCTGATTGTGCTGGCCCAGGACGGCGAGCTCGCCAAGGCCGCCGCGGGGCGGGGCCTGCCGGTGGCCATCGTGGGCATCGCCGACCGCGCCTACCGGGAGGACGGCACCCTGGTGCCCCGCAGCCAGCCTGGAGCCGTCATCCACGACCCCGCCACCATCGTCGAGCGGACCGTCCGGATGGTCTGCGAAGGGCTGATCGAGACCTCCTCCGGCAGCGACCTGCCCATCCAGGCGGACACCGTACTGCTGCACGGGGACAACCCCGGCGCCGTCGAACTCGCCCGCCTGATCCGCGCTGAACTTGTTGCCGCCGGTGTCAGCATCGCCCCCCTGGCGCAGGTGCTCGCCGCAAAGCAAAAGGTTTCCTGACCATGGCCACCGCAACAACAGCAACCCCGACGGTGCTGGACATCCAGGAATCCGGTGATGCCGCCCTGCGCGTCGTGGCGCAGTCCAGTGACGCGGAAGCCAACTGGGCCACCGTCCACGCGCTGGCCGGCTGGCTGGCAACCGCCGGCGTCGACGGAGTCCACGGCGCCGTCCCCACGTACGATTCCGCTCTCATCGAATTCGACCCCTATGTCACCTCCGCGCGGCAGGTCCGGGCCTTCGTGCTCCTGGGCATGCGCCAGCTGGACTTCACCGGCAGCCCCATGCGGAAGCCGCGGCGCTTCGAGGTGCCGGTGGTGTACGGCGGGGACTACGGACCCGACCTGGAACGCGTGGCAGAGCACCAGGGCCTGGACGTTGATGAGGTCATCGCCCGGCACACCGCAAAGACCTATATCATCCGCTGCCTGGGCGCTCCGGCGGGCTCGCCCATGATGGACGGCCCGGACTTTCCCGTGCCGGTGCCGCGGCTGAAGGACCCGCGCCTGTCCGTCCCCGCCGGAGCGGTCTCCGTGGCCGGACGCCAGGCAGTGATCGCACCGGCAGTGGCGCCCGGTGGATGGTGCGTCATCGGGCAGACACCGCTGACCGTCCTGGACGCAGCACGCGAACCGCTGGTGCCCTACGTTCCTGGGGACGAACTGCGCTTCCACCAGATTCCCGAGGAGGACTTCGGCCGCTTCGCCGGACAGTTCCTGGAGGCACGGCCATGACCGGTTCACTCGTCATCCTGCAGCCCGGCCACTCCGTGGTCACGGACCTGGGCCGGACGAAAGGCCCGGCCTACGGCCTGCCCGTCAACGGGGCCCTGGATCAGTACTCAGCCAAAGCCGCCAACATCCTGGCCGGCAACGCGGACAACGAGCCCCTGCTGGAGCTCACTGCCCTGGACTTCCGGATGCGCGCCACGACGGACCTCCTGATCGCTGTCACCGGGGCGCCGCTGGACCTCACAGTGGGCGGCCGCGACTGCCCGCAGTGGGAGCCGGTGTCCGTGCGGGCCGGCGAAACCGTTGCCGTCCGCGGGATCCGCACCGGGCTCCGGGCGTACATCGCCGTCCACGGGTCCTTCACGGTCCCCAGCCTGCTCGGCAGTTGCGCGCCGGACACGGTGGTGGGCTTTGGCCTGAAGCTCGACGAAGGCAGCGAACTCACCACAAAAAAGTCCGTCGCTCCCATCACCCAGCCCCACTTCGGCCTGCCGCTGTTCCGGCTCGGCCTGGCCAAACCCGAGTTCTCCACCCACCCGGTCATCGAGGTTACCGACGGCCCGGATGTGGCCGAATTCGGCGACACGGCGGACCTGCTCTTCACCACGCAGTACACCGTGAGCCCCCGCAGCAACCACATCGGGCTCCGGCTCGGCGGTGCCCTCCCGGAACGGCAGCTCACCGGCGAAGTGCTCTCCCGCGGTGTTCCCGTCGGGGCCATCGAGGTCCCCTCCAGGGAGGAACTGCTGGTGCTGCACCGGGGCCGCGGGGTGACGGCCGGTTACCCGGTCCTGGCAGTGGCCACGAGCCGGTCCCTGGACGTCCTGGCACAGGCGAGGCCCGGACACACCATCACCTTTCGAAAGACAACCGTGGCGGAAGCAACGGCCAAGCACCGGGCAGCCTGCCTCGAACTGGAGAGGCTCCGGAGCACCATCCAAACGGTCTTCGGCCTCCTCGGCATCGGCGCCGGAGACCGTTGGCATGGACTCAGCCCGGCGTCAGGAGCCTGAACACCGTGAACGCTTTTCCCCAACCTACTAAGGAAGACACGATGTCAACATCAACGAATGCGGTAACGCCGCAGCATGACCGCCTGACTGCGAAGCAGGCACGCAAAGTGGTCACGGCCGGCTGCGTGGGCATCTTCGTCGAACTCTACGACAACGGCATTTTCGCCTTCATGGCCGGTACCCTGGCTCTCGTCTTCCTGGCGCCCGGGAACCCGGACAACGCCCTGCTGTTCGTCTTCGCCGGCTACGCCATCTCCTTCTTCGTCCGGCCGCTCGGCGCCGTCGTCTGCGGCTACCTGGGCGACATCATCGGGCGGCAGAAGCTGCTGGTCTTCGTCATTATGCTCATCAGCGTGGCCACGGCCGGCATCGGCCTGTTGCCCCCGTACGCCGCCATCGGCATCGCCGCGCCGGTCCTGCTGGTCCTCCTCCGCCTGATCCAGGGCTTCTCCGTAGGCGGTGAAGCCGCCGGCGCCATGACCTTCCTGGCCGAGCACGCCCCCGAAGGCAAGCGCGGCGTCATCACCTCCTTCGCCCAGATCGCCTCCTTCGCAGCACTGCTCACTGGCACCCTCGTGGCCTTCGCCATGTCCCCGTGGCTCACCCAGGCAGCGATCGACGGCGGCGGCTTCGGTTCCTTCGCGTGGCGCATTCCGTTCCTGGTCGCCATCCCCATGGGCATCATCGGCTTCTACATCCGCAAGGCCATCAGCGACACCCCGAACTTCACCAAGCTCAAGGAAGAGGGCGGTCTCTCCAAGAACCCGCTCAAGGAAGCCTTCCAGTCCGCCGAACACCGCCGTGCCATGCTCCTGGCCCTGTTCATCCCGCTGATGAATGGCTCCGGCTACTACGTCCTGTTCTCCTACATGCCCACGTTCCTCAAGGGCAAGCAGCTGAACTTCACCATCGGCCAGGCCCTGCTGGTCACCGCCTGCAGCCTGGTGGTCATCTGCATCGCCATCCCGTTCATGGGCGCACTCTCCGACCGTATCGGCCGCAAGAAGGTCATCGCCGGCTCCGCCATCGCCATGGCTGTCCTGGGCATCCCGTCCTACGCGCTGATCGCCACCGGCAACATGGGCCTGGCCATCCTGGGCGCCTGCATCATGGCCGTCGTCTTCGCCGGCCACACCGCCGTCATCCACATCCTGATCGTCGAGCTGTTCCCCACCCGCGTCCGCTACTCCGCCTACGGCCTGGGCTACAACATCTCTTCGGCACTGTTCGGCGGCACCGCGCCCCTGCTGATGACCTGGCTGATTTCCGAGACAGGCAACGTCTACATGCCGGCCTTCTACGCGGTGCTCACTGCGCTGGGCACCCTTGCCGCCGTGAGCACGGTCAAGGACCGCGCCCACGAACCGCTCCGGGATGCATAGCCCGCTCCGGGACGCATAACCCGCTCCGCGGCGCAGAAACCGTGCCGCCCAACCATTCCCGACCAGCGGCTCTTGCGTCAGGCCCCGTTGCCGGACGCAAGAGCCCTCCGATTCCCCACCTCCTGGAGAACCAATGTCCTTTTCTGATTACACCACCGCCCTCGTCACCGGGGC